>CACZQG010000030.1 GCA_902783235.1 uncultured Ruminococcus sp. | reverse complement strand
GCACTTGTGTTTCTATCCAAATCTTAGATTTGGTGAAACACTGGCGGATGACGTGCAAAGCTTCCAAGCGGTCTTTGTGCGGTGTTGCCTATAATTATATTATATCACTTTTTACAGATTTTGCAACATATTTTTGCCTTTTTTTACTTGCAACATTGGCAAAATAATGGTATAATATAGAATAGTGATAGTATACCCTATCGGATATCTGACATACAATTCAGGTCAGATGTAATAAAATGTCTAAAATGACATGATAAGGAGTACGAAATGCGATCAGAAATGAATCAAAACGGTACAGCTGCAAGGAATGTTCGTTCCCCACATACTGCAAATTCAAGTCACAATACAACGATCTCTGTTTTATTGAAGAATGCATGGGTAAAACGAGGCATTTCAATGATAAGCCTTTTATATGCATTTTATATATGCATTCTCTCCTACCGTTCACTGCTTTATGAGGTTGTAATAACCAAACCAGTTACATTTTGCATCTATCTGACATTTATATCCCTTTGTGCTCTGGCTGCCATGCTGTACACACGGCATCAGATAGCTACTAAAATTGCAAGCTTTATTATACTGCCTGCACTGCTGCCTATTGTTATAATGTGCCTCGGGTCATGGGAAATGATAATCCCGCTTGCCATTTGCGGATTGGTGATATTCTTTGCCAGCGGCGCAAATGAAGGTACCAAAACACTCCTTGGCACCATATACGTGCTTTTTTACATTCTGACAGCTTTGGCTTATTTTATATTCACAACATATCTTACATCATCAGCTGTTAAAACGACTGTAGAATCCGGAGTATCACCTACCGGCAGCTATCGCTATGAGGTAGTTGACACAAATGACAGTATAAATGGTTCTACGACAGTTTATCTCGAACCCAATGACAAGGACATCGTTCGTTCATCCGTAACATATAAGGCAAAAGGGTATGACAGAGCACTATGTGTAAAAAGACCTCTTACAGATGTCAAGATAGAATGGAAGGAATCAGATCTGTATATCAATGGAGAGAGATGGTTTACTCCCGATCAGGCAAAAAAAGGAAAATGGTTTGAGAAGGATCTATTCTCACGACTGTTTTCATGATCGAAAGGAAAAAAATGAAAACAATAAAAGTAAATGTTAGCAGCTCATACGATATTCTTATTGAAAGAGGTTTACTTAAAACCTGCGGCAGCATAATAAAGGATACAGTTAAATGCTCAAACGCCGCAATAATAACCGATGATACCGTTAACGAACTGTACGGTGATGCATTGGATTCAACTCTGAGGGACAGCGGCTTTTCAGTATGCAGATTTGTATTTCCTCACGGTGAAGCATCAAAATGCTCTGACACGCTGAATAAGATTTATGCATTTCTGTGCGAAAACTCTATAACACGCTCCGATTGCATTATTGCATTAGGTGGCGGTGTTGTTGGTGATATTTCCGGTTATGCAGCTGCAACTTTTTTAAGAGGACTGAAATATGTCCAGATACCTACTACTTTGTTGGCTCAGATAGACTCATCAGTTGGCGGTAAAACAGCTATTGATCTGCCGCACGGAAAAAACCTTGTAGGAGCTTTCAAGCAGCCTGCGTGTGTTATATGTGACCCGGATGTTTTGTCAACCCTTACCGAGGAAATACTTTCCGATGGTATGGCTGAAGCTATAAAATACGGTATGATTCGGGATGAACAGCTATTTGACCTTATTGCATCACACAACTTATCTAATGTAGCAAATGTGATAGATGATATTATCTACAAATGCATTTCTATTAAACGTGATGTTGTTGAAAATGACGAATTTGATACCGGAGAGAGAATGATACTAAATTATGGACATACTTTGGGTCATTCAGTTGAAAGCTACTACAATTATAAAACATATACTCACGGAAGTGCTGTTGCTATAGGAATGAAAGAAATGGCTGAACGAACCTGCTCCGGTGAGATCACAAAAAAACTTATTGACTGTATCAAAGCATATAAGCTGCCTACAGCTTGCGATGCACCTATGGACAAGCTCGTAACACTGTGCGGCGGAGATAAAAAGCGAACCGGTGGTGATCTGAGTTTTATTGTGTGCGAAGAGATCGGACAAGCTCAGATAAAAAAGCTGCCATTTGAGGAATTCGTAAAATTTATAATTGAAACAGGAAAATAAATATATGAATATAAGGATAATCCCCACTAAATTGAAGGGAAAAGTAGATATTCCCTCATCTAAAAGTATGACACATCGTATATTGATCAGTGCCGCATTGGCTGATGGTGAATCAGAGATCCGCAATGTTACCTTTTCCAGAGATATCTATGCTACTATTGACTCCTTAACTGCACTGGGAGCAAAGATAATAATAGAGAATGACATTATTAAAGTAAAAGGTATAAGCAATATAGCAAGCAAAGCTGTGATAGATTGCTGTGAAAGTGGTTCAACATTAAGGTTCATGATACCTATTGCAGCCGCTTTGGGCATTACATCCACATTTAAGGGCGAGGGACGCCTTCCGGAAAGACCAATTACTCCTTATAATCGGGAAATGACTAAAAAAGGCATTTCATTTGACAAAATCGGTACAATGCCTTTTACTGTATCAGGAAAATTGGAATCAGGTATTTTTGAGCTTGAAGGTGATATATCATCTCAATTCATTACCGGGCTGATGTTTGCCCTTCCGCTGCTTAAAGGAGATTCAGAAATAGTTTTGCTCTCCAGACTGGAATCAAAGCCCTATGCAGATATGACTGTGAAATGTCTGGAGTGCTTTGGGGTTATTGTTAAAGAAACGAATAATGGCTACTTCATAAAAGGCGATCAGCATTATCATCCCTGCAATATGACAGTTGAAGGTGACTACTCTCAGGCAGCCTTTTTCTATGTAGGAAATGTACTCGGAAATAGCATTAAGGTTAATAATCTGCTCCCTGATAGTTTTCAGGGAGATAAAAAAATTGTTGAAATTATAGACAATTTATGCTATAATGATAATAAGCAGCCCTGCGGCTTTAATGTGAATGCTGAGAACATACCGGATCTGGTGCCTATATTGGCGGTTCTTGGTACTTTTTGTCAGGGACAAACCACAATAACCGGAGCTAAACGACTGAAAATAAAGGAAAGTGACCGTCTTCAGACCACTTCACAGATGCTCAATAGTCTGGGAGGTAAAGTTACAGTCACTGATGATGGACTGATTATAGAACATTCAGAGCTCACAGGAGGTACTGTCAGCAGCTTCGGTGATCACAGAATAGCTATGTCGGCAGCTATCGCTGCAACTGTATGTAAGAAGCCTGTAATTATTAATAATGCAGAGTCGGTGAATAAATCATATCCCGACTTCTTTGAGGACTACAACAGCTTAGGAGGAAAAGCCAATGTCATCACTTTGGAATAACAGAATTTCCATTTCCATTTTCGGAGAATCCCACGGACCCGCTATAGGCGTGGTGATAGATAATCTTCCATCGGGAGAGTACATCGATCTGGAGGAACTAAAGCGATTTATGGCAAGACGTGCTCCCAAAAAAGACGGCACAACTACTCCAAGAAGTGAAAAGGATATGCCTCAGATAATGTCCGGAGTATTCAACGAAAAAACGACCGGTACTCCCCTTTGTGCTTTTATTCAGAACACTGATACACGTTCTCAGGATTACTCAAATTTAACATCTCTTATGCGTCCGGGTCATGCAGATTATACCGGTGCAGTACGCTATAGAGGATTCAATGACGTAAGAGGCGGCGGTCATTTTTCCGGCAGACTTACAGCTCCATTAGTATTTGCAGGTGCTGTATGTGCTCAGATACTTGAAAGAAGAGGTATATACACAGGAGCACATATTGCTGAGATCCATAACATCAAGGATGAGGTATTTGACAGGGTTAGAGTCTGCAAGGATGACCTGTTAAAATTAAGATATAAAAGATTTCCGGTAATAAACGATAGTGCCGGCGAGCTTATGCAGGATGATATACACAAGGCTCGTGAGGGCGGTGAATCCCTAGGAGGGATCATAGAATGTGCTTGTGTGAATGTTCCTGCTGGTATTGGTTCACCGATCTTCGATGGATTGGAAAACACTCTTGCACAACTTATTTTCGGTATCCCTGCTGTAAAAGGACTGGAATTTGGCGCAGGATTTCTGACTGCTAAAATGGTAGGAAGTCAGAATAATGATGATTTCTACGTTGATGACTATGGTCATGTTAAGACTAAGACAAATAATCATGGCGGTATACTTGGAGGTATTTCCTCGGGAATGCCTATTACACTAAAGGTTGCTATAAAACCTACTCCATCAATATCCAAACCCCAGGAGACTATTGATGCTAAAAACATGAAAAATGATATTCTTACAGTTAAAGGAAGGCACGATCCATGCATTGTTCCTCGTGCTGTACCTTGCGTTGAAGCAGCAGTAAATATCGGAATACTTTCTCATATGCTGGATTACCCTCACTTCTATTAAGGTGATAGAATGGACGAACAATCAAAAATGTCGGAGTATGCATCTACCGGATTAGATGATCTCCATACTGTAAATATCCTGATTTGCTATCTTCTTTACAGATTAAAAAGACCGATCGAACCGGAGCAGCTATATGATATTGCAGTAAATAATGAAATCATTAATTATTTTACTTATCAAGAATCAATCAGCTATCTTCTGAAAAATAATTCAGTTAAAGAAGAAACTAAAGACGGCAAAAATTTATACATCCTTACAGAAAAAGGTATCAGCGGTGCTAAAACCCTTCGCACATTTGTGAAAAAATCATATCGTGACAAGATAGTAGTTGCTGCACTTAAATACTTTGCCAGAATAAAATATCAGAATGAAGTCAAAATCGACTATATACCACTGGATAGAGGGTATTATGTTCATTGCCGTTGTATTGATGTTAAGGATGACCTTATGGATCTGAAGCTGTATGCTCCTGATAAAGCACAGGCTGAAATAATAGGAAAAAACATTATGAAAAATCCTCTTGGTTTTTATAGCAGAGTGCTGAATATGACGCTCAACAACAAGGAAGAGGATTTTGATCCCAATGATCTTTAAAGTCTCTGTTAATACATTTTAGGGTCGCTTTTATAAAAAGCGACCCTATTTATTGTGTATTCTATTATAATTTCAACCGTTCTTCTTTTTTCTGCTCTTTTACCATATATAGATAAAGTGCTCCTCCCAGGATCAAAGTTACTGTATCGCT
>CACZQG010000029.1 GCA_902783235.1 uncultured Ruminococcus sp. | reverse complement strand
AAAATCAGTATTATACAGGTGTGACCTGCTTATCCTTATCGGAATGCTCACTGTCTATGCCGAATTTTTTATCTCTTCTCTTCTCAAAGAACTTTACAGCTACCTGTCCGAACTGTGCATAGCTGAGAACATCCTCTTCCTGTTCTGTCCATTCAGCACATTCCTGTCTGAGCTTATCAAGCTCAGGCTGGATATTATCAGCAGGACGGCATTCAATTGGCTTTTCATCACCGATGATCTTCTTTCTGAATTCGGGATCTATAGGTACAGGAGTCTTGCCGTACTCACCTCTTACGATACCCTTGAATTCCTTTGTAACCATCTTATATCTCTCACCGTTTATTACGTTGAATACAGCCTGTGTACCAACGATCTGAGATGATGGTGTAACAAGAGGAGGATAACCTGCATCCTTACGAACTCTCGGCACTTCCTTGAGAACCTCTTCCAGCTGATCCTCCTTACCTGCCTGCTTGAGCTGTGAAAGAAGATTTGAAAGCATACCGCCGGGTACCTGATAAATGAGAGCATTGGCGTCAGTAGCTAACATTTTGGGATCAAGAAGTCCGCTGTCTATGTATTTTTTACGCAGCTTCATAAAGTGATCTCTGATCTTAGTAAGAAGAACAAGATCAAGACCGGTATCATATTCAGTACCCTGAAGAGCAGCGACCATAGACTCTGTGGGAGCATGGGATGTACCCAGAGCAAGAGGCGACATTGCAGTATCAATAACATCAACACCTGCTTCAATACCCTTTAACAGACACATGGAAGCAAGACCGGATGTATAATGAGTATGGAGCTGGATCGGTATCTTAACTGCCTTTTTCAGTGCCTTAACAAGTCTCTCGGTAGCATAAGGAGTAAGAAGCGCTGCCATGTCCTTGATACATATGGAATCTGCACCGGCACTCTCTATCTGCTTTGCATAGTTTACATAGTATTCATCGGTAAATACATCACCAAGAGTATATGACATTGCTACCTGAGTATGTGCGCCTTCCTTCTTAGCAGCATTGATAGCAGTCTGTAAATTTCTTATATCATTGAGAGCATCAAATATTCTGATGATATCAATACCATTTGCTACAGATTTCTGAACAAAATACTCAAGTACATCATCTGCATAGTGACGATAGCCAAGCATATTCTGTCCTCTGAAAAGCATCTGAAGCTTTGTATTGGGAAGCTCTCTTTTAAGTGTACGAAGTCTTTCCCAGGGGTCTTCATTCAAAAATCTCAGACAGGAATCAAAGGTAGCACCGCCCCAGCATTCTACCGAGTGGAATCCCACCTTGTCCATGAGAGGAAGCACGGGAAGCATATCGTCTATAGTCATACGTGTTGCAATAAGTGACTGATGAGCGTCACGCAGCACTGTTTCGGTAATTTTGACTTTACCCATTATGTATTTCTCCTATCTGCCGCAAGTAAAAATGATCTGCGGCTGAATGTAAAATAATATTCCGTATCCGACAGGCTTATCAGCCGATAGTTGCAAGGGCATCACCGGAGTTTACAGTGTCACCCTTCTTCACCAGTACGCTTGTGATAGTACCATCACAGGAAGCCACTATATCATTTTCCATCTTCATAGCCTCAAGGATCATTATTACCTGACCCTTTGTAACACTGTCGCCGTTATTTACCTTTACGTCAAGGATCGTTCCGGGCATAGGTGCAGAAACCTTTTCACCTGCTCCGGCTGCCTGCTTCGGTGCAGGTGCTGCCGCAGGTGCGGGTGCTGCTGCAGGT
The DNA here is from genome assembly GCA_902783235.1 of uncultured Ruminococcus sp. Classification (GTDB taxonomy): domain Bacteria; phylum Bacillota; class Clostridia; order Oscillospirales; family Ruminococcaceae; genus Porcipelethomonas. The sequence goes on along the minus strand of CACZQG010000029.1, from coordinate 1,797 downwards.
GCGGGTGCTGCTGCCGGTGCAGAGCCGGCACCTACTTCTTCAACAGATACATCGTATGCCTTGCCATTAACTGTAATATTAAATCTTTTCATAGTTAAACCACCTTATATCTCGTCAGGCTCAGAACCTGATGTTATTATGCTTCTTGGGGAGCTTGCTTACTCTCTTGCCTGCCATTATATCCAGTGCGGCAACAAGAGTTTCTCTTACACTGTCAGGAGCTACGATACCATCAATATATCCGTTTTCTGCTGCAGTCTCAGCAGAGGCCAGTGTTGATTCGTACTGGGAAACAAGCTTATTTCTCTCAGCTGTAAGGTCGGATGCACCCTTTAATTTATCATGCCACAAAAATTCCACTGCACCCTCTGACGGGATAGGAGCAATGACTGCATTATCAAAAGCGTATGTAAGATCGGAATTTGAACTGTTTCCTGCCACGGCAGTAAATACAGGTCCCACTGTCTTACCGTTGACAACTGCGATCTTAACTGTTGTAGCCTCACTGTAGCTGTTTGCCAGAGTTGTAACAGCCTTAACTGCTTTCATAGTATCTTCCTCATCTATGCCCTCACTTGAAACAAGTGTTATTACAGGGATAGAGAATGCATCGCAGGTCCGTACAAAACGAGCTATCTTATTGCAGTCATCAGCATTCATGCTGCCGTTTCCTGCCGAAACGAAGCCCACTGTAGAACCGCCCAGAGTACCAAGTGCTGTTGCAGAGGCATTTCCGCAGCCGCTGCACAGCTCAACGATACTGTCCTTGTCAGCGATGCCGGAAATATCACTTCCTCCGGCAGATCCTTCAAATTCAAACGCCGGAAGGGTAGCAAGATTGTTCATAGGCATAAGGTTGATTATATCTCTTGCCTTTGTGAAAGCTTCCTTTTCGCTCTCACATACATCACAGGCAATACCTGCCGCCTCAGCAGCCTTTGCAGAACCCGCAGAAGTATTTGGAGCCAGGAAGAATTCACTTTCCTTAGTCATTATAACAAAATCGGAGGAGCAAGCCAGTATAGAAGCAGATCCTGCGCAGGTACCTGCTATAACAGCTATCTGAGGAACCACACCGGATACCACGGCAGAAGCCTCCAGCATTTTGCCGTAAGCCGCCAGGGAAGCAGCTGTACCGTCCATAAATGCGCCGTTGGAATCATGGATGCCCACGATAGGAGCACCTGTTTTAGCTGCCATATCATATAGCTTTGAGATCTTAGCAGCCTGAGCCTGTCCTACAGCACCGCCGCTGATCTCCTTGTCCTGTGCAAAAGCGTAGACCTCATTTCCATTCACATAACCGAAAGCGCAAACAACGCCTGAGGGGGCACCCTTTTCGGTCATGAGAGAGCCTATCTCATTGTAAACGCCGTCATCAAACAGCAGACCGAGTCTTTCTCTTGCCTTGCTGTTCACATTCTGATCATTATGCATACTATCGTTCCTTCCCTTAGGATTTTTGGAATTTCATTGACATTCCTCAAGATCATACCGCAGCACCGAAGTCGCTCGCATTCCCGTCAGCAAAGCATCCGCCGTAACGCCTGCATCCGACACTAAAAACCTTCGTGCTATCTTTGTGCGGTATTGTCTTTAACATATCAAAGAAAATATAGTGATATAGCACTACTATTTACCTGAAAATAAATGCCAAATCAACATACAATATAATTATACTATATTTTAAATGATTTTGCAAGTGTTTTTACAATTTTTTCACGGAAATCAATTTTAGTAAGCAATTTGTAATAAATTATGAATTACTTAAATACAAAAGTTTAGGTCAAGCCTTTT
>CACZQG010000028.1 GCA_902783235.1 uncultured Ruminococcus sp. | reverse complement strand
GTTTGCTATATAATCTGAGGGATGTGGATGGCTACGTTCCCTACAAATGTGTTGTGTAACTATTTTGTAAAAATTGATTTCCGTGATGACGAAGTATGCTTCATAATACCGGACATTAGAAATCAGTATATAAAACAGCTTGACCTGTGAATAGATATAACCATGTTGCAGATGATATACGAATTTTGAACTGTGGGTACTATTTTTTGATCTCAGTCGCTGCGAGTGTTTTTAGCAGGCTGCCCTACATTGCTGCGGCTTTCATTTTATTTGCAGATATGTCATGGTTTGAGCCTTATTGTCAAAAATGACAATATAAAATGATTTTTTCTTATAAAATAAACTTTTATAGACTTGAAATTAATAAAAAAATATTATATAATAGTATATAGCGAGGGTGATCAGGGGGATCTGCCTGACCTTTATCAATAAAAGGAGAGAAGAGATCAGATGGAACTACGTACTATAATATATGATAAGCTTCATAAGGATTGCAGAACTATTCGTGAAAAGGTTTTTATGAATGAGCAGGGATTTAAAAATGAGTTTGACGAGAAGGATAATAATGCCGTTCATGCTGTTGTGTATGACGGGGATGTGCCGGTTGCAGCAGGGAGGTTGTTTACTGAGGACGGATCTGTATTTGTAATAGGTAAGATCGCAGTATTGAAGGAATACCGTCATAACATGGTTGGCAGTATGCTTGTAAAGGAATTGGAAAACGAAGCTATCCGCAGCTATGGCAACAGGATAATGATCTTTGCACAGCAAAGAGCTGCTGAGTTCTATAAGACACTTGGGTATAATGAGACCTCTGAAAAAGGGGAAAATGAAGGCGTACCATATGTTACTATGATAAAGGTATTGTCATGTGTACCATTTGGTAAATTGGAGGATAGAATATGAAGATAGCAAAAAGGATAATTGCTGCAGTATCTGCAGGTACGCTTGCGGTTTTGTCATTGACAGGCAGTCTGACTCATATAAGATCAGATGTAACTGTAAATGCAGCAGAAAAAATAAACTATGCCAAGGCGCTTCAGTATTCACTTTATTTATATGACGCAAATATGTGCGGTAAAGAGGTGGAAAAGCACTCGGCTATGAACTGGCGTAAAAATTGTCATACTTATGACTCTGCAGTATCAACTCCCTATGGAAAAATGGATCTCAGCGGCGGCTTTCATGATGCAGGGGATCATGTGAAATTTGGTCTTCCTGCTGCTTATTCCGCAACAATGCTGGGGTGGAGCTATTATGAGTTCAAGGATGCATTTACGAAAACCGGTCAGAAGGATCACTTAAAAACAATTACCGATCATTTTTGTGATTATTTCAGAAAATGTACTGTAATGAATGGGGCCGATGTAAAAGCATTCTGCTATCAGGTAGGGGATGGCAATACAGATCATTCATCATGGCAGTCGCCCGAAAAGGATAAAATGTCTCGTCCGGCTTTTTTTGCCACAGCAGATTCTCCGGCAACAGATGTGGTCGCTGAGACTGCGGCAGCCCTTGCCATGAATTATGTGAATTTTGGGAATAAAAAGGATCTGACTGCTGCAAAGGCACTTTATAAATTTGCAAAGAATAATAAAAAGAGCGGTCATGCGGAGCAATCATTCTATTCCGGTACCAGCTGGCTGGATGATCTTGCTCTGGCTTCGGTTATTCTGTATAAAGCGACAAAGGATAACGCATATCTGAATGACTGCGGTAAGTGGATAAATGATTCCAACTGGGCATATACTTCAACATATCCATTATGTTGGGACAGTGTATGGCCGGCGGTAAACGCCCTGTATGCCAAGGAATGGGACAGAGTGGCACAGAATGTGGATGCTACTAAATCACAGCAAGCCTCGGGCGGATATTGTGCCATCAATGATTGGGGCAGTGCAAGATATAACACTGCTTCACAAATGGTAGGTCTTGTTTATGACAAGCATAAGAACAGCAATACGTATTCGGGCTGGGCAAAGGGGCAGATGGAATATCTGTTCGGCTCCAATAGTAAGAATCTTTGCTACATGGTGGGATATGACAATAAATCAGTTAAGTATCCTCATCATCGTGCAGCTTCGGGATACACAGGCTTCCCATCCCAGAACAGAGGAAAGGCTTATGCAAATGTGCTTGTGGGGGCACTGGTAGGAGGTCCCGATAAAAGCGGCAATTACTATGATGATCCCGATCAGTACACCTATACCGAGGTGGCTCTGGATTATAATGCAGCCTTTGTGGGTGCACTTGCAGGATTGTATCTGAAATACGGTTCGGGACAAAAAACGGATACAAAGATAACCGGTGTAAAAAACATCAATAACAATGTACAAACCAGTCTGCCTATAACCAAGAGCTATGCTGCACCTGCGGATGGCAGGGGAGACCCGAACAACGATGGTAAGATAACAGTTCGTGATTGTGCGCTTATTGCCAGAAAGCTGTCCATAGGTCAAGTGAATGTTATTGACAGTATAAGAGGCGATTTTAATAGTGATGGAAAAATAAATGTTCGTGATGCTGCGGGAATAGCTAAATATCTTGCAACAGGTAAAAAATAACAGAAGAAAACATTTATATTGCTTTGCGGTATATCGGTATCCGTTGGGAATATTCATGTACTGTGATGAAATATTTCACAGAGGTCTGACACATGATTTATATGGATATTCTATTAAAAAGTAAATGTGAGTTCTTCAGGTATAGTCTGAGAATAAAAAACACGGCAGATTTGCCGTGTTTTTTGTATAGAGGTAAATATATGTGCCATTTGACTGCGACCTGACAATGACCATGTATAGCCGGATAAGATGAATGGCTTTATAGGGAAAATCATCAGGTGAGCAGTCGGATCATTCATAGGATCTTGGAAAGATAAATGTTATGATCAAAGCTCAAAAAGGGGAGTGGAGAGGTATCTGTCACCTGTATCGGGGAGAAGTACAACTATGGTCTTACCTTCGTTCTCGGGGCGTTTAGCAAGCTCGACAGCTGCGTAAAGGGCTGCACCTGATGATATGCCAACCAGTACTCCTTCTTCTGTACCAACCTGTCTGCCATACTCAAAAGCTTTTTCATTTTCCACCTTAATAACTTCATCATATATTTTTGTATCAAGCACTTCAGGTACGAATCCGGCACCGATACCCTGGATCTTATGAGGACCTGCAACGCCTTCGGAGAGTACAGGTGAAGAAGCCGGTTCTACGGCGATCACCTTTACATCGGATTTCTTTGATTTAAGGTATTTGCCTACACCGGTAAGCGTACCGCCTGTACCTACACCGGCTACAAATATGTCTACATCACCATCAGTGTCTTCGTATATTTCAGGACCTGTTGTGTCAAAATGAGCCTGAGCGTTGGCTTGGTTTGTAAATTGGGAGGGGATAAAGCTGCCGGGTGTCTCCTTTGCGAGTTCTTCTGCCTTGGCAATAGCTCCCTTCATGCCTTGGCTTCCGTCAGTCAGCACAAGCTCTGCACCGTATGCTTTCATAAGCTGACGGCGCTCTATGGACATTGTCTCCGGCATTACAATAATGATCCTGTAGCCTCTTGAAGCAGCTACAGATGCCAGTCCGATACCTGTATTTCCGCTTGTAGGCTCGATTATAACAGAATCAGGTGTCAGCTTACCTGATTTTTCGGCATCGTCTATCATGGCCTTGGCAATACGATCCTTTACAGAGCCGGCAGGATTGAAGTATTCCAGCTTAGCCAGTACCTTTGCCTTAAGATCGAATTTTTTTTCGATATGTACAAGCTCCAAAAGCGGTGTTTTACCGATAAGCTGATCGGCAGATGTGAATATTTTTGACATAATAAAACAACTCCTTTATAATTATATAGCTGATTAAACCTATCAATTAGCTTGGTTTTAGTATATCATATTTTTCTGATATTGTCAAGAGAAAAAAAGGAAAACGGGGCATCATATTTAACTATGCCCCGTTATAGGAAAAAACTATATCGCTGTGTATTAAGGCAGCACCGCACAAAGAGTGCCTGACGGCTTTGCACGCCATCTGCCAGTGTTTCACCAAATCTTTGACGACAGTTTTTCATCAAATCTTTGATTTGACTTGAAAAACAAGTGCGTTTAGGTATTTGGAT
>CACZQG010000027.1 GCA_902783235.1 uncultured Ruminococcus sp. | reverse complement strand
CCGAAGGACGAAATGAGCTTGACATCAATTAATGTGTCCGCTATAAAATGCTCTTAAAGTGCATTTTATAGCAACCCCAAATCCTGTTAAACAGGATTTGGGGACAACAACTGCAAACAGCAGTTGTTGAGGACACATTAATTGCATTTATACTTAATTAAATTATATCATATATCCGGTCAAAAAGCAATACATAATATTGATATAAAGTGCAATATGAAGGAGACCGGACACAAGTAAAATAGGTGTTGTCAGCATAAATGACCAAGGGCTCACATCGTTGATGCGAGCCCTTGGTCATAAGTCATTATTTTTAATTGTGGAAAGCGTTGATCATATTCCCTTAGCAAATATTCAGGCGGGTGGATTATATGCCGGGAAATTGCTAAGCTCCTTGCTGAGGAATTTCATAAGAGTTATCAGGTCTGTGATAGTAGGACGATTTGAATCACCTGAGGTTATACAGGCATTATTAAGCTCCACACCTGAAAGAATGATCTTGTTAAGTACTGCCTTTTTGAGTAAAAGAGCATCTATTACATTGATCTTGCCATCACAGTTTACATCACCCATAAGTAATTCTTTGTTATCAGATGGGTCATCCGGCTGTGTATTGTCTGTATCAGTATATGCCAGGAGCATAGTCAAAGGAGAATTCCAGTAAATTGTTATCTCATTTGTAGAGTAGCTCTCAGGATTATCTACATATCTTTTTGCAGCAGGTGTATTCTGGAGATATGCCTCAGCTGCTTTATCCTCAAGTGCCTGATCTACACCGCCGACCAGCATACCCTTCATTGCTTCGCCGACTTTCATGGAAGGACGATGATGGGGTGTCTTAGGAGAATCTGTACCGTAACCTGTTACGAAGCATTTGCCGCAGGCATTTTCACCTAAGAGATAATCAAGCTGTGCGGTTGCACCTCCAAGATATTTGTCATTACCTGTCAGATCATATGCCATAGCCATCTGTATTCCGTTTGTTGCAATTGCCATATTGCTGCCCCATTCATATCTTGTGACAGATGAGCCGTAAGGATTGCTGTTAGTATTGCTGAGGAAAATGTCAGCTTCGGATATCATGGTCTGCTTGGCATTTGTGTATGCATTGGAAGTCTTGTCAATGTCCTTCATTGTAAGGAGTGCGAGATTTCCGTAATCTCCAACCTTCATCCAGTTCATTCCCTTTTTAGCTGATGAAGAAGCATTATTTACCTTGTCAAGATAGGTCTGCTTTCCTGTAGCTCTGTACATCTGAGCTGCTGCCCAGTATCTTTCATCGTCATCTGAAACGTCTTCATACTGACCTGTTGTGACCTCGGGAGGATTTCTGAAATCAAACTGAGGATTCTGTTCAAGGTATCCCCATGCCTTTTCAGCGGCAGCAGTACATTTATCAGCAAAATCCTTGTTGATATCCTTATATACCTGACCTGCAAGTGCCATTGCAGCACAGAAATCAGCAGTAGCTGTAGAAGAAACAGGGGTCACTATCAGTTCATCGGTTTCTTCCTGAGGCATACAATAGGAAGGGAAGCCGGCACATGAGACCTTGTGGTAAACACCGCCGTCATTTCTCTGCATTTTAAACATCCAGTCAAGCTCGTATTTAGCTTCATCAAGAATGTCAGGGGTACCGTTTCCGCTTTCGGGGATGCCGATATTGTCTCCGAACATTTTCGGAGCTGCTTCGTATGCATAAAGAAGATCTGCTACCGACTTTGCACCGGGAACGACGTATCTTCCGTAGTCACCTGCATCGTGCCAGCCGCCGTTTACATCGATATAATCATTTGTGTAGAGTATTTTTGCCTTTGAAGCATGGCAGGCAGGATGGCTGAATTTAGTATCTGTAACAGATGTACCGCATCTCTGGAGATAAAGCATTCTTACCGAATCATCGATAAGATCATTATATGCATCATTTCCTATAGTAAAAGTATATGATTTATCATTTCCACAGGTCAGATAATATTTACCGGGAGTGGTGAAAGTGGAAAAATCACCGGTCTTATCCTTTTCATCTGCTGAGGAATTATTGATCTCTGCGGAAAGGTCTCCTGAGAACACCGGCTGATCTGTTTCGGCATTTACCAAAGAGAACTTGCTTTGTGATCCGGCATTTCTGAATACTGCTACCTTTCTTGCATTTGCTCTGTATCCTACCTGATCCGTAACGATAGGAGTTTCATCTCCACCGGTTATAGGGTTTGTCATATCGGCATTGCTCTTGTCGATAAGCTCCAGTGACACATTATCAAGATAGATCGTATGCTCGGGAAGCTCGGGGTCGCTTTTCTGGAGACCGCAGTTAAATGCCAGTGTAGCCATGAGATCGGTATCATATTTCATGGTGAATTCTTCACTTACAGTCTGAGGCGTAGTTCCTATATCAAGTCCCTTCCATATGTATGCAGTATAGTCACCGCCGTTTTGCTGTATCATTGCTTCGACATATCTGTTTGTGGTACAGGAAATATCGAATTTCAGACGATATTTTGCACCCTTAAAAAGATTGATCGGACCGTAATTCATCTGAACCGAATAATTCAGCTTGCCAACTGAGGAAATTTTCATGGCAAGCTTGCCGTTTTCTGTACCCAGTGTACGCATACCTCCGTCAGTCTGGAAGCTGTCCCACTTCTGGATGCCGTTGTCAAAGTTAAAGCTTACGACTGTTTCCTCTGCGCTGACATATGTGTATGTCACTGAGGGTACGGCTGCTGCCATCATCATGCAGGCAGCGGCTGCTGCTGCAAGTTTTTTTAATCTGTTCTTTTTCATAGACATGAATTCTCCTTAAAAATAATGCTCATTTTGTGGTTTTTCATTCTGATCTTGCTGATCTTCATTGCTTCGGGCAACACCGCACGATAATTCTCTCAAAGCCTTATGTACTGTTACCTTAATCGTTTCACGTTCTCTATTCAAGTAATAGTATATCATTAAAAAACTTATTCTACTAATCAAATATTGCTGTATTTAAGTCGTTTCTTGCAAGTACCGTTACAATTGTGATATAAAAAATGTAGAAAGTTTTAAATGCCCTCTTGATTTAATTAGGCAAGTGTGTTATAATTTGTATAGATGACAAGATTTTTTCATTTTTATCAATTTTTATTCATTGATTTACAGCAATTTTATACCATTTAAGGATGGGAGCGTGATGATCTATGCCTATGAAAATGAAGGGAAATCTTGAAATAGTTGATTACAGGGACAACAGATCGGTTGTTCTGTATGATAATCAGCAGTATGAGGAATATCCTCTTCACTGGCATAATGCTATTGAAATAACCATGCCTCTTGAGGAACGGTATCTTGTTATTTCAGGCAATGAAGAATATCTTCTGGAGGAGGGTGAGATACTTATACTTCCTGCGGGGACTCTGCATTATCTAAAGGCTCAGAAGGGGAGACGGCTTTTTCTGCTTATCAATAATGATACTGTTTCCGGAAATCCGGCACTTACTGCTATAACAGCTTTTCTCAACAAGCCGCTGCATCTTAACAAGCATGATGATGAGACCCTTTTGAAGCATCTTGGGGGGCTCATGAGGGAAATTTATAAGGAATACAGTCATTTTGACAGTATTTCCGAGGTTTCCATATACATAAAGATCGTGATGCTGCTTCTTGATACGCTTAAATATAAGCTTCAGGATTACAGAAAAAGCAGTACCGATAATTATGCTGATTCCTTCGGGGTCATAATAAAGTATATAGAGGATAATTATATGAATGAGATAACACTTGATGATCTTGCTGAGCTTTCCGGGTACAGTAAGTTTTATTTCTGCAAGATGTTTTCCAAGTATACGGGTTCAACATTGCCCGACTTTATTAACCGGCGCCGGATAATGGCATCAGAATTCATGCTGGCGGATAACAGAATGAAGATCACGGATATTGCCATGCGTGTCGGTTTTTCCAGCATAACTACATTTAATCGGGCGTTTAGAAAGATCAATGACTGCACCCCTTCGGAATTTCGGAAGCTTCACCGAACATTGGAACACTATAGTGATAAAAAAATATTATTTTCAGAGGTAGAATCAAATGCGTGAAAGACAAGTTTATAATCCATTTTTGCCCCTTAGCGAGTATATTCCGGACAGCGAGCCTCATGTTTTTGGAAACAGGGTCTATATTTACGGCTCTCATGACAGGGAGGGCGGATATACCTTCTGTATGGAGGACTATACTGTCTGGTCAGCACCTGTTGACGATCTTACCCAATGGAGGTGTGAAGGAGTCAGCTACAGAGCAGAGCAGGATCCGTTATATCCAGAAATGAAATATATGTATGCTCCCGATGTTGTCTGCGGCAATGACGGAAGATACTATTTATATTATTGTATGTCCGGAGAGTATGGATATGGAGGATACTGTAATCCCATAAGTGCGGCTGTATCAGATAAGCCTCAGGGACCTTTTGAATATCTTGGTACTGTGAAAAACAAAGATGGCAGTCCTATGATGAAATATGTATGCTTTGATCCTGCGGTCATGAATGATGATGGCGTGATACGTTTGTATTATGGCACCCGATATGGCTATGAGGAGGAGGAAGGCTTCCGTGAAAATGAAGAATACATAGCTAAAGAGATGCAGATGTTCGGAAGGACAAGGGAGGAGATCCTTGAACGTGATGACAGTATAATGGGGGCTGTGACGGCAGTTCTTGAAGATGACATGATAACTGTCAGAGATGAGCCTTATCACATTATCCCATATAGGGTCAGGGGAACGGATTTTGAGGAACACCCTTTCTTTGAGGGATCATCTATGCGTAAGCTTGGCGGAAAATACTATTTTATTTATTCTTCATGGCAGAATCATGAGCTTTGTTATGCTGTAAGTGATAAACCGGACAGAGATTTTGTGTTTGGAGGTACTCTTATATCCAATGGTGATATAGGATATCAGGGGAGAAAAGCGGAAGATAAGCTGAATATGACCGGTACTACTCATGGAAGCATAGAAAATATCAATGGGCAGCTGTATGTTTTCTATCATCGCCTTACTCATAAATCTGATTACAGCAGACAGGCGTGTGCGGAAAGGATATCCATAAATGCGGATGGAAGCATTTCACAGGCAGAAATGACCAGCTGCGGACTTAACGGCAAGCCGCTTACTGCTGATGGTGATTATCCGGCTGCCATAGCCTGCAATCTGACAAACGGTAATATGCCTCATGGTTCAAACAGTATTTACAAGGCTTCATTTCCAAACATTACCCATAAGGATAATGAAAGATTTATTGGAGAGGTATCCTCCGGTACGCTTATAGGGTATAAGTATTTCAGCTTCCGAAAAGTCAGGAAAATAGGATTGACTTTCAGAACGGATAATGAGCTTACCCATGTGACCGCCGATGCACCTATAAGAGAGGATGAACGTTGGAATGATCAGAGGTCTTTGGAGCATCAGGATGAGGGATACAAAGGGGGATCGGTTATAGAACTGCGTATTTCCGGAGAGGGCAGTCCCGTTGGGATAATTCCCGTCAGATATGATGATGGCTCCGAATGGCACACCCTTTTTGCAGATGTGGATGTTCCTGACGGAATTTATCCACTGTACCTGACATATCACACCCAGACCCGTAAGATGATACAGATCAAAGATGTTATCTTTGAAAAGGAGGATGCATGATGACGAAGGATCAGATATTATACTTATGCCGCCAGTATCTTAATATGTTCGGCTTTCCGCTGCGGCTTTATGAAAATGGTGAAAAGATCTTATATCAGAATACAATGAATTTTAAAGCCGATGTAGCCGATAAATGCCTTGAAAATACAAATTGGTCAGAGGATGAAGTGAGCTATTATATATATAATGACCTGTTTTATTACGGATCTGTTTTATTTCCTCCATACAGGCTTGTAGTAGGGCCTGTCACAGAAATATCCTATCCTGAAATTGAACTGAAAAAAGAAGGCTTCAAGCTGGGACTGAGTCCCAGTGAGGCAGCTGTTTTTGCAGTGGAAATGAAGTCAGTTTCATGTATCAGTCTGGATACTCTTCTGCAGTCTCTTATACTCTTTAATTTTACTATCAACGGCTCTATGCTGAATATCACCGATATAAGAGTGAATGACAGCGAACAGCGTGATATAGCCTGCGAGATTAAAGAAACGGAATACGAAGAATCCGCAGCCGATATATTTGACAATAAGATACGCACATATACTATTGACAGAGAGATAGCCAAAAAGATCATGAGCGGCGATGTTCAGGGACTTATTGACGGTGCTACAAAGGTCCCGGCAGCAAGCTCGGGGCATCTTGCTCCCAATCTTCTGAGGCATCAGAAGAACTTTTTTATCCGTCTTGAAACTATCTGTGCAAGAGCTGCTATTCAGGCAGGTCTTGATGCGGATGAAGTAATGGAAGTTGAGGAGATGTATATTATCAAATGTGAACACCTCAACAATATTGACAGGATAAAGAATCTCCAGTATCATATGATACTGGATTATGCAGATCGTGTTGCCAAACAGATAAAGTTTGGTGAAAAGGGCTCACGAATGATAAGTGAGGTCTCAAAGTATATCAGGCATCATCTTTCAAGCGCAATCAAAACTACAGATATAGCCGCAGCTCTTGGTAAGAGCCGCGGCGGTCTTACTATGGAATTCAAGAAGCAGACAGGTATGAATCTTTCTGACTTTATCAAGCTGAAAAAAATACAGGAAGCAGAAGAATTGCTGTATGAAACAGATAAGAGCCTGGTCGCTATAAGTGATCACCTGGGCTTTTCCTCACAAAGCCATTTTTGCCGTGTATTTAAGGAATTAAAAGGTATGACTCCTTCGGAATATCGTGAGAAAAAATATTTCTGAAAAATTACATTTATGCTATAAACTACACAATTGTGAAATACAAAATAATAATAATATGCTACAATAGTAAATGAAATGAAACGAAAACGATTAAGATTGTATAAAGAAAACAATCAAAACTAACAAATCATTATTTTTACGGAAGGATGTGCATTAACTATGAAGCTGAGAAAAGTCTATGCAGCGGTCACAGCAGCAGTGTGCAGCTTGACGACCTTGACCTATATGCCAAGTGTTATCATGCCTACATATGCATCAGAGATCGTTCATGATGATTTTGAAGTGAACTATGATGGCTGGCACGGCAGCAGTGAGGAGGTATCCCTTGATGCATTTGCCGGAATAGGCGTGAATGGTTCAAGAGGTATGCTTGTATCAGGCAGAAATAGTGCATCAGATGGTGCTTCATCGTCAAAGGGTCTTTATCTTGGAGGCGGAGTTGAGTATACATATAATTTCAATGTATTCAGCGATACCGATTCAAGGTTCACAGTAAATCTTACTTTTCTTGATGAAGATGAGAACAGCACAACAGTGGAGCTTATCAGTGAGAACGTAAAAGGCGGAGAGTGGACAAAGCTTACTGCTGAATATGAAGCCCCTGAGAATACTTCTGAATACAGGATAGACATTACAAACGATAACACAGATGATTTCAGAATAGATGATATAACAGTAACAGGTGAAAAAAGTGCGGATCAGCTTGTATCTGCTGCCGGCGAAGGTCTTGTGGGAAAATTCGGCGGATATTTCAGAGTTGGTAACATACTAAATGGCGGTACTGTAAATATCAGCGGTATTACAGCTAATATTCTCAAGGACTGCAATGCTGTGGAATGTGAGAATGAGACTAAGCCGGACGCTACTATCAACAGAAGCCAGTCAAGCAACAATATCGGAGTAAACCTTAACAGCTGCGCTGCTATTTGTGACTTTGCTTCCAAGAATCATCTCGGTTTCAGAGGACATACAATGGTATGGCACAGCCAGACACCTACCTGGTTTTTCAAGGATAATTTCCAGGACGGCGGCAACTGGGTAAGTGAATCAGTTATGAATCAGCGTCTTGAAAGCTATATTAAGAATATGTTTGCAGCATATAAGCAGCAGTATCCTTCTCTCGATCTTTATGCATACGATGTATGTAATGAGTGTATGTCTGATGATCAGAGCAGATGCCAGAACAACGGCGGCGCAAGAGTACCCGGTGTAAACAATAATAACGGAAATTCACCCTGGGTACAGGTATACGGCAGCAATAAGTTCATGGATAAAGCGTTTGAGTATGCAAGAAAGTATGCTCCTTCAACCTGTAAGCTCTTCTATAATGATTACAATGAGTATATGGGCTGGAAGATGGATAAGATCTATGAAAAGTGTAAAGAGCTGTACGGCAAGGGACTCCTTGACGGTGTAGGTATGCAGTCACACGTACCGGCAAATGCAACAGGATTTGCAGGCACAGTAGATTATCTGGCAGCAATGGATAAGTATTTGTCTATCGGCTGTGATGTTCAGGTTACAGAGCTGGATATCAGCGTAGAAAGCGGCAAGTACAGCTATTCACAGCAGGCTGATAAATATGAGGCGATCTTCAAGCACGCTATGGATTACAATAACTCAGGTAAGAAAAACAAGGTATCTCTTGTTCAGATCTGGGGTCCTAATGATGCTAATTCATGGCTGAAATCCGGAAGCAATGCCCTTCTCTATGATGCAAACAACCAGCCTAAGGAAGCATATAAGAGACTTATGGCTATGCAGACTGATGGTAAAACATATGATCCCGGAACCCCTGATCCCGGTACAGAGCTAAAGCCCAATGATTACGGCTGGTGGTATCAGTGCGGATTTGAAAACGGTACAGATGACTGGACCGGAAGAGGTGCAGCAGCAGTTACATCCAGCGGCGATCATCATTATACCGAATGGGGCAGCAAATCGCTTTATGTTTCAGGCAGAACAGATTCCTGGAATGGTGCGCAGTATTCTCTCAGCTCAGCGATTTTCAAGCCGGGCGAAACATACAGCTTCTCATCTCATGTAACATATGATACCGGCAATGATACCGATATATTCTACATGAAATTACAGTATAAGGGCTCGGATGGTGAAACACATTATGACACTATCGCAGAGGGAACAGGTGTGAAGGGCAAGTGGCTGCAGCTTGTAAATACAGAATACAAGATCCCTTCCGATGCATCTGATATGGCTATTTATATTGAAACAAAGGAAAGCACTATTGATTTCTATGTGGATGAAGCTATTGGTGCTGTAGGCGGTACAGGTATTGCAGGCGAAGGTCAGCCTGAGGTTCCCGGTGATGACCCCGGTACAGATCCTGGTGTAACATACAGTCTTGGAGATGTGAATGGCGACGGAACAGTAAATGTTGCAGATTACCTTATTTCTAAGGCAGCACTCAAGATCGGATTTACAGACAGTGCTATAAAGAAGGCAGCGGATGTTGACCGCAGCACTAAATTTGATGAAAATGATGTTAAGCTTATCTGGCAGTTTATAACTAAGAAGATAACGGAATTCCCTCAGGCAGAGATCGATTACGGTGATTTCAATATTTCCGAATTACAGAATAAGTTCGGCAATGTAACAATTGCTTCCAGCTGGAAGAATGACGGGGAAAACAATCCCATGACAACACAGCGTTTTGGCGCTGACCCCGGTTGGATGGTATATAAGGACAGACTTTATATCTATACAACAAATGATGCTTTTGAGTATCCTAATGGTGTACTGACAGAAAACTCATATAACAGCGGTACCATAAACTGTGTATCTACATCGGATATGGTAAACTGGACGGATCACGGTGCTATACCGGTTGCCGGCAGAGATGGCTTTAACGGTCCTGCCAAGTGGGCAAACCGTGCATGGGCTCCCGATGCAGAATGGAAAACAATAAACGGAAAGGATAAATTCTTCCTTTATTTTGCAAACAGCGGCGGTGGTATAGGCGTACTTACAGCCGACAGTCCTACAGGTCCCTGGACAGATCCTTTGGGTCACGCACTGCTTGACTGGAATACTCCCGGCAACTCAGGAGTAGTATGGATGTTTGACCCCGGAGTTTATCTGGATCATAATACAGGAGAGGCTTATATTGCTTTTGGCGGCGGTGTTGATGGTAAGGATAAATCCAATCCGGGCACTGGACGTATAGCTAAGCTTGGCGATGATATGATATCCATCGTTGGCAGCACTGTTCAGATGCCTACACCTTATCTCTTTGAAGACTCAAGCCTTATCAAGATAGGTGATACATGGTATTACTCGTACTGTACAAACTGGAATGTACCCCGTGGAACAAGTATCAATGGTACTTCCTTTGGAAGCGGCGAGATATGCTATATGACCTCCAAGACACCTACTGTTTCCAACAGCTGGCAGTTTGCCGGCAAGGTACTTCCCGGTACTGCTACAAATGGTGTAGACAAGGGCGGCAATAATCATCATTCAGTGATCTATTTCAAGAATAAGTACTATGTTGCATATCATACCCGTGCTCAGGCACTGCGTATGGGCAAGACATTCAAAACAAGCA
This sequence comes from uncultured Ruminococcus sp., assembly GCA_902783235.1. Classification (GTDB taxonomy): domain Bacteria; phylum Bacillota; class Clostridia; order Oscillospirales; family Ruminococcaceae; genus Porcipelethomonas. The sequence goes on along the minus strand of CACZQG010000027.1, from coordinate 1,824 downwards.
ACGGCACCAGTCAGGACGGTAACTATCGTTCTACTCATATCAGTGAAGCATCCTTTAGCAATGGCAAGGTTACTTGTAATGTTGATCTGAAGGGTACATCACAGATAGAGGCGTTGGATCCTTATGCAAAACAGCAGGCTGAAACAATGTACAATCAGTCAAACGATATTACTGTAACAGGACTTCAGGACACTGTTGTCAATGCAAAGAAGGGTTCGTGGATCAAGACGACCGGCGTTGACTTCAAGAGCGGTGCTTCTACTGTTACTGTAAAGGCTTCATCCAAGAATGGTGCTGTCATCAAGATATGCACAAACAAGGATAAGTCAGATGCAATGACATATGTAGAGATCCCGGCTGGCGGTAAGATGACAGAGGTCACAGTTCCTGTTGTAAATTCACCCAGTGGAAAGAACGATCTGTTCTTTGTATTCAACAATGATGTAACAATGGATTCATGGCAGTTTGCATAACAAATAACTAAATCTTTTTAGCTCCGTGCCAATAGGTGCGGAGCTATTATATTGTGTTATCATTTCAGATGCTTTTTGTGCTCATAACTGCTTTATCGGTCAGCGTATGAGCAAAATTAAAAGTTTTTGCAGAGCTTTTTTCAAAAGGCATCTTTTTCTAATCAGGCAATATTATTATAAGTTTAACCTATATCTGGCTATAGGAAAAAATGTATTGACTTTTTATAATAAAAATGGTATAATAACCATAATCTAAGTAGATATAGCGGGTGATAAAAATGGTAAGGAATATTGTTAAGGATCCAATAGTGTTAAGCCGACCTTCTTCGGCTGCTGAGATCAATGATCTTGGTACTGCTCAGGATCTGTTGGATACGATAAAAGCTAATGCAGAAAAATGTGTGGGTATGGCTGCAAATATGATAGGGGTTCATAAGACGATACTTGTGGCATTGATCGATAACAGGTATGAGGTTATGATAAATCCTGTCATACTTAAAAAGTCTTCTCCTTATGAAACACAGGAGGGCTGTTTATCTCTTGAAGGTGTCAGAAAAACAAAGCGATGTAGGATTATTAAGGTAGAATACCTGGATATGGATTTCAAAAAGAGAATAAAGACCTTAAAAGATTTTAATGCTCAGATAATTCAGCATGAAATGGATCATTTTGAGGGTATACTAATATAGGAGGTTTATTATGACAAGATCAAATAATAAGATCAAACTTTTAACACTTACAGGTGTTTTTGCTGCCTTGATATTCGTGGTGACTATGATCCATATTCCCACAGGTAATGGCTTTACTCATGCAGGAGATGGTGTAATTTATCTTTCTGCCTGCCTTCTGCCTGCTCCGTATGCAGTGGCTGCATCTGCCATAGGCGGTGCTCTTGCTGACGGTATATCAGGTTTTCCTATATGGATACCCGGAACTGTTGTTATAAAAGCACTGACAGCACTGTTTTTCACGAATAAAACCTATAAAACGGTTAATTTACGAAATATACTTGGAATATTGCCTTCCTTGCTTGTTTGCGTTATAGGCTATAGCTTTTATGAAGCTGTTTTTATTCTGGGGCAGCTTTCCTGGAGTACGGTCACAGCAGCTTTTACACAACTGCCTTCCTATGCTGTGCAGATCTGTTCAAGTGCGGTACTGTATATCGCTGTTGGTACTTTTATTGATAAAACAGGATTGAAAAAAAGATTGATATAGTATATGCAATATAAATGCTTTACAGATAATATATTTAACAAAATAGTTTTAAGGCAATACCGCACAAAGATTGTGCGTCAGATGCGAAGTCAGATTTTTCGTTAGATTGTACAAAATCGATGCAGGCATACTG
>CACZQG010000026.1 GCA_902783235.1 uncultured Ruminococcus sp. | reverse complement strand
TTCAAAGTAAGCATTTCTGGGATCGTAACCTGCTTCAACAAGTGTTTCAAAGCCTGCCTGCATAAGTGCGCAAACACCGCCGCAAAGAACAGCCTGCTCGCCGAAGAGGTCTGTTTCTGTCTCTGTTCTGAATGTAGTTTCCAGAACGCCTGCTCTTGCGCCGCCGATAGCATAGCCGTATGCCAGTGCCTTATCCAGAGCGTGTCCGGAAGCATCCTGTGCAACAGCCACGAGACAGGGAACACCCTTGCCTGCCTGGTATTCTGAACGTACTGTGTGTCCGGGTCCCTTGGGAGCGATCATTGTAACGTCAACGAATGCAGGGGGAACTATCTGACCGAAGTGGATAGCAAAACCATGAGCGAACATGAGCATATCGCCCTCTTTAAGGTTGGGCTCGATGTCCTTCTTATACATAGCTGCCTGCTTTTCGTCATTGATAAGTACCATGATAACATCAGCCTGCTTAGCTGCTTCTGCTGCTGTGAATACTTCAAAGCCCTGCTTTACAGCCTTATCCCATGACTTACTGCCCTCGTAAAGACCGATTATTACCTTAGCCTTGTCGCCCAGAGATTCCTTAGCGTTGAGAGCGTGTGCGTGACCCTGTGAGCCGTAGCCGATAACAGCTATAGTTTTGCCGTAGAGAAGACTAAGATCACAGTCCTGTTCGTAGAATACCTTTGCTGAATTTTCCATTTTTAAAGACTCCTTTTTATTATGATTTTATTTGCATTTCACTTCAAAGTGAAAGTAGATACGATCTTATCTGGTTTCTTCCACCGTCATACATCCTGTTCCTCGTTCAAGAGCAACAAGACCTGTACGGCACATCTCTATAATGCCGTAGGGCTTTACCAGTTCAATAAATGCATTGATCTTTGAGGTCTCACCGGTTATCTCTATACAGAGAGAATCGGGGGAGTAATCAATTATGTTTGATCTGAAAACATTTACCGCAGCCAGCACATCCTGGCGGGTCTCCGAATCGTTTTTCACCTTTATCAGGAGAAGCTCACGGGTAACAGTCTCATCTCTTTCCATGAGCTGTACCTGTTTTACATCATGCATTTTGCTCAGCTGCTTTATTATCTGGCTTTTGGAGTATTCATCTCCCACCATACTGATAGTGATTCTTGAAAACTCCGGTGACTGTGTTTCACCAACAGTAAGGGTATCAATGTTGAAGCCTCTTCTTGTAAACATACTGGATACTCGTGTGAGCACACCTGATTTGTTTGAAACTAATATACCAAAAACATATTTAGCCATCAGATCTCACCTCCGTGTATCTCGGTAATGATATTGTCAATTGAGCCGCCGGGAGGAAGCATGGGAAGTACAAATTCATTGCAATCCACAAGACAGTTTATAACATAGGGAGAGCCGGCATCAAAGGCATTGCTGAGAGCCTCTTCCAGCTCCTGCTCATTTGAAGCATTAGCACCCTTGGCTCCGAATGCCTCTGCAAGCTTTACAAAATCAGTCTTTCTGTTAAGAGTGGTATTTGAGTAATGCTTGTTAAAGAACAGTGTCTGCCACTGTCTTACCATACCAAGTACCCCGTTATTCATGATTATAACTATAAGAGGTAAATTCTGTGAGACTGCTGTTGCAAGCTCATTAAGATTCATACCAAAGCTTCCGTCACCTGTAAACAGTACAGTTTTATGACCTGTAGCGATACATCCGCCGATAGCAGCACCCATACCGAATCCCATAGTACCCAGTCCGCCGCTGGAAAGGAATGTTCTTTCCTTTTCAAAGGGGTATCTCTGAGCCACCCACATCTGATGCTGTCCTACATCCGTAGTAATAACCGTGTTTTTATCAGTGTGAGCCGATACCATGTCTATGATCTTGTAAGGATTGAGCTTTTTATCGGATGGTATATCGTTGTTGGAGCAATTTTCTACGCAGGCAGAGCAGTCTCTGCCCTCAGCGGGCTTGAAGCAGTTATCCATCATCTGCTTGCTCTTGGCTTTCAGCTCCTCTATAGTCTTATGCCACTGAGGATGTTCTTTTTTCTTTACTGCGGCGATAAGCTTTTTTATAGTTTCTTTAACATCGCCGTTTATACCTATCTGACTTGAAACATTCTTATCTATCTCTGCATCGTCCACATCTATATGAAGAACATTACAGTTTCTCACATAAACATCCATTTTACCTGTAGCACGGTCGCTGAATCTGGCTCCCACTGCAATAACAAGATCAGCCAGTGACTGCGCCATAGAGGACGCATATCTGCCGTGCATACCCTGCATACCCAGAAAACGTGGGTTTGAGTCGGGTATAGCAGACAG
>CACZQG010000025.1 GCA_902783235.1 uncultured Ruminococcus sp. | reverse complement strand
TATATTGATCCCCCAACTAAATCTTGAATTTTCTGCTTGTCTAAATACTGAACTTCTGCGTCTGAAAGACTTGAAATATGCCAGCATTTCACCAAATATTTGGATAGAAATGCAAATGCCCTTGGGGTACGCCAGTATTCCTGCACCTTCCTTCCTTGAATTTCAGCATTTATTCTTCGCATAAATCTTCAAGATTTAATTGGGACATCAATATTATTCAGTTCTTGAAAAGGGAATGTATTATGGCAAATAGAAAAAAACAGAATGCTCCTTCCGGAAAGGAAAAGCACTTTTCGGGGGACAAATATTCGGTGGAAGGATACAAAAACAGGATAATTCTGTTTGTACGTAAATCAGGGAAAAAGCCCATCTCTCCCAAAGAGCTTGCTGCCAAGTGCAGAAGCCGCAAGGGGGATGAGCACTGCTATGATACGGCTGTATCAGAGCTTATAGAGGACGGAGTTATCTGCGTCCGTAAGCGTGGATATGTGCTGTGTGAGGTGCTGGGCTACTTCAAGGCAGAGATACTCCGCCTTAACCGTACCTTCGGCTTTATGAAACGCTGCGATGATGAAAGCGAGATATTCGTTCCGGGTAAGTTCCTGTGCGGAGCAATGCCGGGGGATATTGTGCTGGCTCATCTGATCCCTTCACGGTCTGAAAGTCCCGAGGGTGAGGTCATTGATGTGCTCAGACCTGCAAGTGCAAAGCTGACCGGCGTTATTACAGAGGATGAGGGCAGACTGTGCTTTCTTGCTGACACTATGGCAAAAACTCCTGTACGCATCGAGGAAAGCGGCATAGAATACAGTGTTGGTGATAAGGTAATGGCAGAGCTGTGCAGACACGGAAGGCGGCACAGAGATCATACAGTGAGAATATTGTTTGTCTTTGGAAGCTCACAGAGTGCTGATTGCTGTGCAAGATCGGTACTGGCTGTCAATGAGATATCAGCGGATTTTCCCGATGATGTACAGCGTGAGGCAAAGCGTATCTCCGCAGCAGGTGTGTGGGAGGATGACTGCCGGGGAAGACTTGATCTGCGAGATCTGCCTATTTTTACCATAGACAGCGCAGAATCCAAGGATCTGGATGATGCTGTATCCATTGAAAAAACAGCCGGCGGCTATAAGCTGGGAGTACACATTGCGGATGTTTCCCACTATGTAAAGGGCAACAGCCCTCTTGACAGGGAAGCACTGGAAAGGGGTACCAGCATATACTATGCCGATCAGGTGATACCCATGCTCCCAAAGGAGCTTTCCAACGGCATATGCTCCCTGAACCCGGGGGAGGACAGGCTGACCTTCTCCTGCTTTATGAATATATCGGAAAAGGGAGAATTGCTGGATCATGAGTTCAGAAAATCTGTGATAAAGTCCAGAGTCAAAGGTATTTACAAGGAAATAAACAGTATACTGGAAAATACTGCCAATGAGGATATACTGAAAAAATATGAGGAGCTGCTCCCCTCAATAAAGCTTATGGACGAGCTTGCTGACAAGCGTCTGGAGCTGCGTCACAAGCGGGGTGCTCCCGAAATAGAAACTCCCGAAAGCAAGCTGATCCTTGATGAAAACAGAATATGTGTGGACATTCTTCCCAGAACAAGAGGCAAATCGGAAATGATAATAGAGGAATTCATGCTGCTGGCAAATGAATCAGCGGCAAAGCTGGCTGCAAACAGGGAGATCCCCTTTGTCTACAGAACTCATGAAGAACCGGCTGCCGAAAAGATAGAGGATCTGAAAGCAGGTCTTCGCCGTCTTAATATAGAAGTTCCTGTTTTTTCTCAGGTGAAGCCTGCACATCTGGCTCAGATACTGGAAAGTGCCAAGGGACAGCCCTTTGCACCGGTGGTAAACAATATGACCCTTCGTTCAATGGCTAAGGCGAAATATCAAACAGAGCCTATCGGTCATTTTGGTCTTGCACTTGATGACTATGCACATTTTACTTCGCCTATAAGACGTTATCCTGATCTGGCTATACACCGCATACTTACAGATGTTGTGGCAGGTTCGGATGACCAGCGTCTGAAAAAAAGGTTTGAAGCCTTTGCTCACAAGGCATCCGAGCACTCCACAGCTATGGAGATAAAGGCTATGAATGTGGAACGTGACTGTGAGGACTGCTATAAGGCTGAGTATATGCAGTCTCATGTGGGAGATGAATATGATGCTATCATATCAAGCGTCACGGAGTTCGGCTTTTATGTCAGTCTGGATAACACGGTGGAAGGATTGGTACACGTAAACACTTTGCCGGAGGGCTATTATCAGTATGATGGGTACTTTGCCCTTGTGGATGAATACAGCGGCAGAACCTTCAAATCAGGCGACCGGGTACGGGTACAGTGTGTCAGGGCAGATGTCAACAGCGGAAAGATAGACTTTGAGATAATATAACTATAAGGAAATGGGTAAAATAAAATTTTTTTGCTAAGCTTTTTTCAATGACTTGAATGTTTGGTTACATATTATAATTGCATAGCGAGAACTAAATAAGCCTATGAAGAATAGTAAATGCGTGAAATAAAAGTTTTTTGCTAAGCTTTTTTTCAAAAAAGCGTAAAATGATTAAAAGGAGACAATTAAAGATGAAGATCAGAGGGATATTAATGGCTGTAACGGTACTTATGGGTATGGCAGCTGCTGCAGGCTGCAATGATGAATCAACAAGCAGCATAAGCCGAGTTGAGAAAAGGAATGAGTCCTCCGTTGCAGAGGTGAGTACTACTTTGGATGAATCAGCCGAAGGCTCTGACAGCAGCAGCGAAGGTGATTCGGATACTGCACAGGACACTACCGAAAAATCGGCAGCTCAAAAAGCCCGTGAGGAAGCAAGAGAGCAGGCGGCGGAAATACAGGAAACACGCTCTGATGAGGAGCAGGAAGCACCTGCCGGGGATGAAGATACACAGAAAACAGCCGAGGAGATGTTCAAAAAAAGCTGTGATACATTCTGGGATACCCTTATAAACTGCGGTTATCAGCTTGACGAGGAGGATCAGTCGGGCGAAGGGGTAAGAGTGGTAGATTATGACAGCGTAGATGCTATCAAGGAAATATATACTCAGGTATTCTTAGAGCCGGATCCCATGATAGATGAAAAATATTTTGAGGAAAACGGCAAGCTTTACTGCCGTGACGGAGCAAGAGGTGCCGATATGTACTATCGCAGTACAGAGCTTATGCCGGTGTCCGTGAAGGAGAATTTTGCGGAATATACCGCTGTCTCATACTTTGCCGATCCGGATACCAACGAGCCTATGGATAAAAAGCAGTATGATTTTAAAATGATGAAGGTCAATGGCGAATGGAGAACTGCTGAATTTACGCTGCCCTACTGATCTTTTACAGGATCCTACAAATTATCTATTGACAAAAGCAGCTTTTTTGAGTAAAATATAATTGTAAGATGTTGCGGCAAATGTAAAATGCATTATGTTTGCTGTGATCCAGACAATAATGACCGGAGGTACTTTAAAAATGGGAAATTTTATGGACAGCTTTAAAAATGTTGTAAATGATGCTGCAAACGCCCTGACCGATGCCGCTAAGGATGTTTCGGGCAGCGTTAAGGAATACAGTGATGTTTCCAAGCTTAAAAGAGCCTTAAAGAACGAAGAATACAAGATAAACAGCTACTATGCCCAGATGGGTCAGAGGCTCTACGAATCTAACACTGTTGCTCCGGCAGGCATGGAGGAACAGTTCAACGGTATCAAAGCCTCCAAAGCCGAGATCGAACGCCTGAAGGTAGAGATCTCTCAGCGTGAAAAGCACTAAAACCTTCGCTTTCTGAAGAAAGCTTGGCAAAGATTTTTAGTTTCGCTCATACTCTCATG
>CACZQG010000024.1 GCA_902783235.1 uncultured Ruminococcus sp. | reverse complement strand
TGCCCTAAGTCGTTCGTTGAATGACGGGGCGATGCCCCTTATTGAAGGAGACAGCTATGGCAAAAAAACCATTTGAGTATATCTGGACAGGGAAAAAACGTACTATATTCGGTCTTCCTTTGTCCTTTACAAGATACTATATCACTGAATCAAAATTTGTTACAAGAAGAGGTTTCCTCAGCCTTGAAGAAGACGAATTTGATCTGTATAAGGTGACTGATAAAAAATTGGTGTTGAAGCTTGGACAGAGGCTGTTTCGCTGTGGTACAATTGTCTTATATGTAATGGATACTGATACACCGGTAAAAGAAGTAAAGAGCATAAAAACTCCCAGGGAAGTGCTGACTATCCTTGATAAGCAGATAAATCTCCAGCGTGACCGATACAGGACAAGGGGACGTGACATGATAGGCAGTATGCATGACCATTGTGATAGTGATCATGATAATGCCGGCATTGATGAAAATAACGGTCATGATATGGAAATGGATGAGATCTGAGGATCAATATCCATTAAAGGCAATTATCCCACATAGAACACATGGCAGCTTTTGGGTTTAGTACATTAGTTTTTATCGGATCATGATCTGAACAGAAACAGAAGTGCCATAGTAGCAGCCCGGTTTTGTTGAATTATGATTTGGATTGAGATCCGATTACACGCAAATATCCATATGCAATGCAGTATGGATATGTCTGTGGTGAAATTGCTTTAGTGAAAACAGAGATGATAAAAGAGAAGAGATAAGAGAAGAATGATTGATTTTATAACAGAAAAGGTGACCTGCTGGGAACGTATCCAAAGGGAAGATAAACCCATATACCTTTATGGTATGGGGGATGGTGCTGTTAAAATAATGACTGTATTTAAAAGGTACGGTATAAAGGTTAAGGGCGTTTTTGCCAGTGATGATTTTGTAAGAGGCCATTATTTCTGCGGATTTAAGGTCATGAAGCTTTCAGAGGTGGAGGAGATAGAGGATGACTTTGCAGTTGTACTTGCCTTTGGAGCAGGATATGAAGAACTGGTCAACAGGATTATCGGTATAAGCCGTAAGCATACATTATACGTTCCTGATGTACCTGTGATCGGCGGAGGGCTTTTTACATATGATTATTGCCGTGAGCATGAAGGTGAGTTAGAAACGACGTATTCACTTTTTGCTGATGAACTGTCCAGAAAGACCTTTGCATCTGTTATTGATTTTAAGATCAGCGGTGATATAAAGCATCTGGAAAGTGTTACAACTCCCAAAGGGGAAATATATAAAAGTATAATCAAGCCCAATCTTAATGAGAATTATATTGATCTGGGTGCATATAATGGTGATACCATTAAAGAGTTTCTTGAGATAACACGCAGCAGGTATGTACGCATATACGGAATTGAACCTGATAAAAAGAATTTCAGAAAGCTGGAGCGTGCTTTCAATGAAAAGGACGGTATAGAGCTTCATAACAGTGCTGCATGGTGTATTGATACAGAGCTTCCGTTTTCATCTAAGGCAGGACGTAACTCATCCCTTTCAAATATGGGTAATGAAACCACCTCAGCACGATCTGTTGACAGCATATTGAAGGGCAGGGAAGCAAGTCTTATCAAAATGGATGTGGAAGGTGCTGAGCGAGAAGCACTATGGGGCTGCTCACAGACTATAATGAAGTATAAGCCACGTCTTATGGTGGCACTTTATCATAGGACAGAAGATATATTTGAGCTGCCGCTGCTGGTGAATAAACTGAATCCCAAGTATAAGCTATACATCCGGCATCAGTTATATATACCTGCATGGGAGACTAATCTGTATGCAGTAAATGACAGCAGCTCAACGATCAAATAGGAGCATATTATGAGAAAGATCTATAAGGTGATGGGAACTCCGGGAATATACAGCGGACGTGTTTACGGAATCACTCGTGGAGCAGAACGCCGCCGGTATTATGTCTACTATGTAAAAAAAGGCGATACTCTCATGTCAATTGCTTACAGATTCAATACTAATCCCAATATAATAAGGATGAATAACCGATTGAAAAGTACTGAGCTTTATGAAGGTCAAAGACTTTGGGTATGAATTATCTTATACTGCTAAAAAATACCGTACGACCCCCTTATGAGGATTGTACGGTATTGCTTATATAAATCGCTTATGGATCAGATCACATTATATTGCCTGAACTGATATAACATTACCACTCATATCAGCAAAACAGTCAGCACTACCGCAGCAGAGCATATAGTCATCAGCGTTATCTGTGTCGATTATAAACTCTACAATATTTCCTGCATTAGAACCACGGGGAGCATAGCAGTTGGTGCTGTCAGTGTGCATATCTGCTTTGACATCGGAAACAATGGCAGTAAATGAGTATCCACTGTCAAGAGTTATGAGAAATCGCTCTCCACAGCCATCTGTAAGGCCTGTTCCAAGTGCAACACAATAGTCATCTCCTATACGTCTGAACCCTCTGTCGTCGGTATAGGCTTGCTGCTGAAGCTCGTATTGTATGGAGCCGGTATCAGTGATACACCGGTAATCCATGTAGGCCTTAAATGAACTGTCAAAATCTGAAGAAAAGAAAACAGGCTCAGCGTACTCGCCGGACAAATCAGTATTATTACTTTCATAGACCGGATCATCCGGTTGAGGACTGTTTTCCTCCTCATCACTTTCAGCAGTATATTCCGGCTGCTCTTCTTCATTTAATTCTATATGGGCACTGTTTATTGTGCGGCTGCCTATGGCATTGACACGGTCAGCTGCGCTGAACAATACCGCTTTCTCCTGTGAAAGTGCATTGACTGATAATTGACCGGATGTTCCGCCTGTCACCAGCGTGAGAGATGAAAGTAAGCCCATACAAAGATTATAAGATGATAAAATAATTATCGCCTCCGAAGATTTAGATTTCGTTTACTATTTTATTCACGATAATCTAAATTATACATCATCGGTGTGAAAAAAATTGTCAATTCTTGATGCGTATAAAAAAATCAAAAAAAATAAAAAAAAAGTTCAATTTGGGTATTGACAAACCGGAAAATATATGCTATAATATTAGAGTAATGCGGATATGGCGGAATAGGCAGACGCGCTAGCTTCAGGTGCTAGTCCTCGCAAGGGGGTGCAGGTTCAACTCCTGTTATCCGCACCATATTGTGACTATAAAATAGATGTCACCCAGTTAAAGCCCGTATCTACGGGCTTTTTTGGCGTTTTGACACCGAAAATTTTTAAGTCAAAACCATGGA
>CACZQG010000023.1 GCA_902783235.1 uncultured Ruminococcus sp. | reverse complement strand
TACCTAAACGCACTTGTTTTTCAAGTCAAATACCTAAACGTACTTGTTTTTCAAGTCAAATCAAAGATTTGATGAAAAACTGTCGTCTTAAATTTGGTGAAACACTGGCGGATGACGTGCAAAGCTTTCAAGCGGTCTTTGTGCGGTGTTGCCTTTATACCCTCTTGCCTTAAAAATGACTATTCTGTCCAACTATACTGTAATTGTTTTGTTTATAATAATAAATTTTTAAAAAGCTATTGACTTTTAGGGTTTAAAGTGATATACTGTTTAAAGTGGAAAACAAAAAGGCGTAAGCCTATATCAATAAATATCATAAAGGAGAAAAAGAAAATGATCATTGTTTGTAAAAGTTCCAAGGAAGAAGAAATAAAAAAACTTACCGATAATTTTGAAGCTCAGGGCTTCCGTACCCATGTAAGTCTTGGTACACAGTCTGCCATCATCGGACTTATAGGTGACACCTCCAAGATCGACATGGAAGACGTAATGGCTTTGGATCTGGTAGAAAATGTACAGAGAGTATCAGCCCCCTACAAGCTGGTAAACAGAAAATTCCACCCCGAGGACACAGTTATTGATGTAAACGGTGTCAAGATCGGCGGAGGTAATTTTGCAGTAATGGCAGGTCCCTGCTCCATCGAATCAGAGGAACAGATCGTAGGCTGTGCCAAGGCAGTAAAGGCATCCGGTGCGAAATTCCTTCGTGGCGGTGCTTTCAAGCCCAGAACATCCCCTTATGCATTCAGAGGACTTAAAGCAAAGGGTCTGGAGCTTCTCCTCCTTGCCAAAAAGGAAACAGGACTTCCTATCGTAACAGAGCTTATGAGCCTGGATCATCTTGATCTTTTCAATGATGTTGATGTTATCCAGATAGGTGCAAGAAATATGCAGAACTTTGAAATGCTGGCTGAAATAGGCAAATGTAATAAGCCTATTCTCTTAAAAAGAGGTCTTGCCAACACCATTGAAGAATGGCTCATGTCCGCTGAGTACATCATGTCCGGAGGAAATGAAAACGTCATCCTCTGTGAAAGAGGTATCAGAACATTTGAAACAGCAACAAGAAACACCTTTGATGTTTCAGCTATACCGGTTCTTCACTCTCTTACTCATCTTCCTGTTATTGCAGATCCCAGCCACGCTTCCGGCAAATCCTCACTTATAAAGCCTCTTGCCAAGTCAGCTGTTGCAGCAGGTGCTGACGGACTTATGATAGAGGTACATCCCGAGCCCTCAAAGGCTCTGTGTGACGGTGCACAGTCCATTACTCCCGCTGCTTTTGATGATGTTATGAAGGATGTAAGCAAGCTTTGCGAATTTGAAGGGATGACATTCTGATGAAGATCCTGATCGTGGGACTGGGGCTTATCGGCGGTTCTTACTGCAAAGCCATAAGCGGCTATACTGATAACGAGGTTTACGGTCTCGACACAAATGAAGATGTAATAAAAAAAGCACTTAATGAAGGCTGTATATCAGGTGAAGCTTCGGCAGATGAGTTTGACAGCTTTGATATGGTCATTGTTGCACTGCATCCCATCCCTGCCGAAAAATTCATGATAAATAATATGTCTGCATTCAAAAAGGGCTGTATACTCACAGATGTTTGCGGAATAAAAGGCGATATGAGTGAAAGGCTTACCATTGCCGCCGAAAAAGAAGGAGTGCATTATGTTGGCACTCATCCTATGGCAGGCAAAGAGCATTTCGGATATGACTATTCGGACGGTTCTCTGTTTATCGGTGCAAATTTCATTGTTGCCATAACAGAAAAAACACATAAGCCATCAGTGCTTACTATTGAAAAGCTTGCTAAAAAAATGGGATTCCATCACATTGTTGAGACTACTCCTCACGACCATGACAGTGTTATAGCCTATACCTCTCAGTTGGCACACGTTGTTTCAAGTGCCTATGTAAAAAGTCCTACTATGCAAAAGGAACTGGGCTTCAGTGCCGGCTCCTTCAAGGATATGACAAGAACAGCAACACTCAATGAATCCATGTGGACAAGTCTGTTTCTGTCCAACCGTGAATGTCTCACCTTCGAGATAGATGAGCTTATCAGGCATTTACAGGAATACAGAGATGCTATTGCAGAGAATGATGCGGTAACGCTTCAGGAGCTGCTCCGAGTAGGACGAGTACTAAAAGAAAAGAATATAGAAGAACGCACCAAGGAAAGAGAATAAATATATAAAGCATCCCCGCACAAAGACCACTTGGAAGCTTTGCACGTCATCTGCTTGCAGATTTTCCTTTATCTTGCACAAAATCTCTTTGACATATGCCAGTGTTTCACCAAATCTTTGATTTGGAT
>CACZQG010000022.1 GCA_902783235.1 uncultured Ruminococcus sp. | reverse complement strand
TGCTGGCATATTTCAAGCCTTTCCGACGCAGAAGTTCAGTATTTAGACAAGCAGAAAATTCAAGATTTAGTTGGGGGATCAATATAACCAATTTGCACTTTGTATCCTGAACGACAAATGCCTCCTGGTGTTACAAAACACCAGGAGGCAAAGTCAGCTTTTTTATTGATCGCTATTGTTATCTTTTGATGCCGGAATAATAGTTACCATAACCTTTTCCACCTTTTTATCCTTAACAGAGATGACTGAAAGCTCCAAAGGCGGACAGGCTGCATTCTCTCCCTCAGCAGGTATATGTCCAAGAATCTCCATTACAAGACCGCCCATGGAGTTTGATGAGCTTTCGATAAGGTCCTCAGGCAGATCAAGCTCCTCCAGCATATCACTTATGCTAAGCTCGCCTGATACTTCATATGTGTTTTCACCTGTCTGAACAAGATTGGGTATTACCTCATCCTCCTCATCGTAAATATCTCCTACCAGCTCCTCAATAATGTCTTCCATAGTGATGATACCCTTTGTACCACCGTATTGATCCATTACTACTGCCATATGCATCTTGTTTTTCTGCATTTCTTTCAGCGCTTCACTTATAAGCTTCAGGTCGGATATATGTATTACCTCTTGTATTATATGAGATATATCCTCCTTCCCATCACTGAGAAGCCTGAAAAAGCTCTTATATGTTATAACTCCGATTATATTGTCTATATTCTTTTCATATACCGGCATTCTGGAAAATGTCTCAGTGAGAAACTTTTCCTTTATCTCCTTGAAAGGAGTGTTTTTTTCTACAGCAGTAACATTTACTCTGGGAATGAGTATCTCATCAACTGTTATTTCGTCAAATTCCAGTGCAGAGCGTACCAATTCGCTTTCCTGGCGTTCCAGAACACCCTGTTCCTGTATTTCATCAATTATATATTTAAGCTCATCCTCGGTAACACTTGGCTGCTTTGTTTTGGGCTTGAAAAGACCCTGTAAAAGCTGAAATACCCACACGATAGGTTTTAATATGAATATCAATGCCGAAAGAGGAGCTGCAAATGCCAGAGACCATTCCTCAGCATGATTTTTAGCAAAGGATTTGGGTGTTATCTCTCCGAATATGAGAACCAAAACAGTCATTACCGCAGTTGCGATACCCACTCCGCCTTTTCCTATCATTTTTGTGAAAAGCAGGGTGGAAAGTGATGCGGAAAGAATATTCACCACGTTATTGCCTATAAGTATTGCTGTCAGGGCATTTTCAAAGGATTCAGCAATTTTCAGTGCCTTTGCTGCTTTCTTGCTTCCCTTTTGAGCATAATTTTTAAGCCTTATCTTGTTGACTGTGGAGTAAGCTGTTTCACAGCCGGAAAACAGTGCTGACAGTACAAGAAGTATAAGTATCACTATAATATCGGATAAGTTGTCGTCCATATAACCTCCGTATTGTAATTAATTATATATTCTTATAGTATAGCTCCTCATACGCAGTTCTAAACGATTAAGGAAGTATCTATAACAACCATGCCGCAGCGTGATATTGCAAGCTTATCATACTTTGCGGCTTTAAGCAGAAAGGATCCTATTGTACTTTGTACGCCCTGTCACCGGGGAATATAAGCAGCTTGCGGTCCTTGGTTTTTTCAATAAGGATATCTGTTTCATAGCCGCTGCTGATGTTATTCACCTCAACAAGTGCAGTGGTGATTTTTTTAATGATACCTTCAAGCTTTATTTTGCGTCTTTTTATACCGCATACCATTACCTTGTCACCTGTTCTGAACTTACCGCTTTTTACAGTACCGCATATAACAGCAGTATTATCATCCATTTCAAAAGAGCGGTATATTTCAAATACGGCTTTTTCCCCCGTAGTGTTTTTGCTTCTGCTTATGAATTTTTTAATTTTTGTAAACATATTGCTTTGAACCCTTATGTATCATGAATTGGCATCACGCTGTATGACAGCAAGCTGATCACAGCGTTCATTTTCCGGATGACCTGCATGACCCTTGACCCATATGAACTCTACCTTATGCTTTTCCAGAAGAGGCAGCAGCTGTTCCCAAAGGTCAACATTCAGTGCAGGCTTTTTGTCTGATTTTATCCATCCTCTTTTTTTCCAGCCGTAGACCCAACCCTTGGTAATACTGTCAACAACATATTTACTGTCGGTTGTAAGCCTTACATTACATGGCTCCTTTAAGGCTGAAAGCCCAACTATAACGCCGGTAAGCTCCATACGATTGTTGGTAGTATCCGGGGAACCGCCGGACAGTTCTTTTACATTTTTTTCGTAACGGAGTATTACTCCGTATCCTCCCGGACCCGGATTGCCGCTGCAGGCACCGTCTGTAAATATCTCTACTTGCTTTATAAATAACAACTCCTTAAACTTGTATAGAACTATTATACCACTTTTTGGATATTTTATCAAGCTATTTTACTACATTGATGAACGTATGACTGTGAGAAACAAATTTTCCTGCTGTGGCTACAGTCAATGCATTGTGTTTTAGCGTGCTTATCACGCCTTGCTCCTATTAAGGCAACACCGCACAAAGACCGCTTGGAAGCTTTGCACGTCATCTGCTTGCAGATTTTCCTTTATCTTGCACAAAATCTC
>CACZQG010000021.1 GCA_902783235.1 uncultured Ruminococcus sp. | reverse complement strand
GACTTAGGGCATTTGCCCCTTAGGGTTTCAGTGGGGGATTGAATTCCCCCACTGAAAGACTAAGATGACCGCCGCCTAAGAGGCGGCGGTCATAAGTCGTGAGTTATATGATCAAAGCTCACTTTCGGGTATTTTACCGATATTGTATTCCAGCAGCTTTGAAAGGTCACGGGAATCAACCATTCCATCGTGAGTAACATCACTGTTTAATTCAGCCACCTTGCTGCCAAGAGGGAATGTCTCACTATTAAGGAGATACTTGGAAAGCTTGGTAACATCTGCAAGCTCTACTGTTCCGTTCATATCAACGTCACCGTATTTTGAAGCCTTTACATCCTCTTCGCCGGGAGTTGCAGGCTGGCTGGGAGGTAATGTTGTGGGTTCATCTGTAGGAGGTGTAGTTGTAATAACCGGATCGGTAGTTGAAGGCTCAGGCTGTGTTACCGGCTCAGTGGTAGTCGGCTCAGTAGTTTGTGTAGGCTCTGTAGGGATATTCTCGGGCATCTTCATGTCTTCTGTAATAGAATAGTATGCCGGCTTGGCAGTAAAGTCACCGTTGAAGATAAGAGGTGTTTGTGAAGCTCTCCAGCTCTTGTCATCGGTAGTACCCCAAAGTACAACAGCTGAAATATTATCCGCATACTTCTTGCAGCAATCCAGAATATCCTTATAATAATCAGCCTGCTTCTTGAAGCCGGCTTCATCATTGCTGCTAACAGTAGCATCAAGCTCTGTCACCTGTACGTCAAGACCGGTATCAACAAATGCCTTCATTGCTTTTTCATATGCAGAAACAGAAGGGAATGCATCAGAACCGGATCTTACATCAAGGTGAGACTGCATACCGATACCATCAATAAGTCCCTCAGCTTTAAGCTCCTCAGCCATCTTTACAATAGCAGCGGTTTTCTGAGGCATATACTCGTTAAAGTCATTGTAATAAAGCTTGCATCCCTCTGGAGCATACTTTCTTGCAAAACGGAATGCATACTCTATAAAGGAATTGTCACCGAATACCTGTACCCATCCGGATGAATTCCTGTCCTGATCGTATGTTCCCGGCTTTCTGTAGCTGCCGTCATCCAGCCATGCTTCATTTACAACATCCCAGGAATAGAAATTAACTGTAGGATACTCCTTTGCAAGAGCATTCATAACATTCTTGATGTAATTTTCCATACGCTGGATCATTACTTCCTTGGAAACAAAGTCCCCATCATCCTTAAAGCCTTCCTTAAAGAACCAGCCGGGAGTCTGGCTGTGCCATACAAGTGTATGTCCTCTTACAGGAATATTATTGTCACGGCAAAAATCCAGTATTCCTCTTGCCGCATCTATCTTGATCTGCGGATCCACATTGTCGCCCTTAGACTGGCAGGCTGCCTGATCAAGTATAGATTCAGGCTTCAATTCGTTGCCGGGAGTCAGACTGTTAAAGTGCTTTTTGATAAGCTTCTGTGCAGACTTTGAAGCAAGCTCTGAATCTGTAGCAGCAGTACCGAATCTGAAATAGGGTGAGTATAGATCCTTCAATGAAGCTATATCCTCCAGTTCAGCCTCGGGAACTGTTGAAAGGGTAAAGTCATCCAGATAAAGCTCCACCTTAGCATCTCCGTTGCCCTCAAAGTATATAGAGCAATTGGTCGAGCCCTTGGGGAAGGAGAATTTCACCTGATCGAATTCCTGCCACTCGCCCTGGGAGGTAGCCTTCTGAATATTTACATAGTGAGTGGTACCTGTTGAGTCGTCATATTGCATACTCATTACCACTTCGCAGTACCATTGTGCCTTTACAGCAGCAGATACCATGTATTCTTCACCGGGTTCCATAAGGCCTTCTGCCGGAAGGGAGATGCCCTGCCATGACTTTTCACGTCCGGTACAGCTAAGGAAGCTGCTTCCCCCGTGAGCTGCGTCACCGGTAGTAACAGTTAGCTTTACACTGTCCCCCTCATTCATACGGGGATTGAATTTTCCAACCTCCCCATCCTCAAAATCATTGCTGTAAAGTACTGTACCCTCGGCAGCTGTTACTTTACCGCTGTTTGTGTTTACAAGGCTGCCTGCAAAAGGTACAGCCACACCCAGCATTACAGCGCTGAGTAATCCTGCGGTGATCTTACCGCTCATTTTTTTTGCCATTGTGATTCCCTCCTGAAATAATGACTTATCCGTATTTTAACGGATATATTGATTTGATCCTCCGAACTTAAACGTTTAAGTTCTCTTAAAACTATCAGCCCTCTATCTTATCCATATGTAATAATTATAGCACGAATGACAAACGATGTCAATATATGATTTGAAATTCTACAAAATTTCGCAAATTTTGGTCAAAAAAACAGCAACAAATGCGATTTTCAAAATACATTTTCCTGTTTGATATGATCGTATAAAGCACACGGAAATCAATTTTTACAAAATAGTTACATAACACATTTGTAGAGGACGTAGCCATCTACATCCCTCAGATTATTGATGTCCCAATTAAATCTTGAAGATATATGCGAAGAATAAATGCTGAAATTCAAGGAGGAAAGGTGCAGGAATACTGGCGTACCCCAAGGGCATTTGCATTTCTATCCAAATT
>CACZQG010000020.1 GCA_902783235.1 uncultured Ruminococcus sp. | reverse complement strand
TGATTTGGATAGAAATGCAAATGCCCTTGGGGCATATTCTTCGCATAAATCTTCAAGATTTAATTGGGACATCAATAGTATACTGCTCCCACAGCATATACCATATACAATGAGATCAATATACTTTAAGGCAACGCAGCACAGAGTACTCCGGAGAGCATTGCATATCACCTGCCTTCAGCGGCATTGACTGCGCTGATATATTTCCCGTCACGCAAAAATCTCTTTGACAGCCAACCGACCGCCTGCATTGGTTTTATACGATTGAGGAAAATACTAAGCGCACCTGACATACACATTTGTGCGGTACTGCCTTTATTATCAGTATTATCCTTTTGTCTTTTTTGCACTGCAATTGCAGCATGAGCCGCAGTCATGCCCACAGGAGCATTTGCCTGACCTTTTTTTGCGTATAAGATATATTACATCGGCAGCTATGACCGCAGCTATTATTATCAGAACTATTACCCATGATGGCATGACGCTCACTCCTTATCCATATCAAACGGTAACTTTTTTTGTAAGTCTTGAAGCTTCCTTATATGGCTTAACTATCATAAATACAGCCAGAGCCAGTATTGCAACGGCTATTACTGCCCCAACTATGCTCAAAGGTGTTACCGGCTCAGTAAACAGCCTTCCTATATTGTTTATTACAAAGGCAACGATATAAGCAAAGCCGCACTGATAACCGATGGCAAACCATGTCCACTTTCTGTTGTTCATCTCACGCTTGATAGCACCTATTGCAGCAAAGCAGGGTGCACAGAGAAGATTGAAGGCTAAGAAGGAATAGCCTGCAACAGCTGTAAAGGCAGCTGCAACCGACTGATATACTGTGCCGTCTCCGCCGCCGTAAAGTATACCCAGTGTGCCAACAATATTTTCCTTTGCCACAAGTCCTGTTACGGAAGCAACGGCTGCCTGCCAGTTGCCCCATCCCAGAGGTGTGAATATCCATGCTATAGCATTTCCGATAGATGCTAAAAGTGAGTATTCAAGCTCACTCTTATCCAGCATCCTGAATCCGTCCTCAGCAAAGCCGAAATATGTGGTGAACCATATCACTACAGTTGACAGGAGAATTATAGTACCTGCCTTCTTGATAAATGACCAGCCTCTTTCCCACATAGAACGCAGCACATTACCAACAGTGGGAAGATGGTATGCAGGAAGCTCCATAACAAAGGGAGCCGGATCGCCGGAGAACATTTTTGTCTTTTTAAGTATTATACCGGATATTATTATGGCCGCCATTCCCATAAAGAATGCCGAGGTAGCTACCCATGCGGAGCCGCCAAACAACGCACCGGCGATCATTGCAATAAATGGGAGCTTGGCACTGCAGGGAATAAATGTTGTAGTCATAATGGTCATGCGGCGGTCACGCTCGTTTTCTATGGTTCTTGAAGCCATTATTCCGGGGATACCGCAGCCTGTTCCCACCAGTATGGGGATAAAGGATTTACCGGACAGTCCGAAGCGGCGGAATATCCTGTCAAGTACAAACGCTACTCTTGCCATATATCCGCAGGACTCGATTATTGCCAGAAGCAGGAAAAGTACAAGCATCTGAGGAACAAAGCCCAATACCGCACCTACACCGGCTACTATGCCGTCTATGAGAAGTCCGTGGAGCCATTCCGGACAGCTGTCACCCAATGCTTTTTCTATAAGCACGGGAACACCCGGTACCCATACACCATAGTTTGCAGGATCAACTCCTCCTTCGTACTTTCTGTACATACCAATGGAGTCGGTAAGATCGGTCATGCTTGCTGTAAGCTCCTGGGTCTCCAATGTCTCTTCATCCTCAAGAACATATGTGAATTCCGTATTGCCGCTCATCTGTGCTGCCAGGGAATCCAGCTCCGCAGCGGCAATATTTGCATCAAAATCCTCAGATTCGCTGTCCATAAGCTCCAAAGCCTTTGAAGTGTCTATACCCATTTGTCCGGCTTTTTCCAATGCACCGCTTATTATTGCATCACTGTCGCCATATTCCTCTGCTGCTTCCTCTGACTGTGATGAGCCTATTCCAAACAGATGAAAGCCGTCACCAAATAATCCATCATTTGCCCAGTCAGTTGCGCTGAGTCCAACAGTTACCATTGAAAGGAAGTATACACAAAACATTACAGCGGCAAATATGGGAAGACCCAGCCAGCGATTGGTCACCACCTTGTCTATCTTGTCCGAGGTAGAAAGCTTACCCACGTTATTACGCTTCAGGCAGGAGCTTATAATACCGGATATGTACTCGTATCTTTCATTTGTTATAATGGATTCACTGTCATCATCCAGCTCTGTTTCCACTGCCTGTATGATGCTTTCTATTTTATTATCTGTTTCCTGGGATAATGAAAGCTGTTCTTTGACCTTATCATCACGTTCAAACAGCTTTACAGAATACCAACGCTTTTTTTCCTCCGGTATATCAGTGGGTACCATGCCGCAGATCTGCTCCAGTGTTTCCTCCACCTTATCGGAAAATCTGTGCATAGGAACTGTTTTTTCTGTATTGGCGGAATTTATCGCCATTTCAGCAGCATCAGCAATACCATCACCTTTAAGTGCGGATATCTCCACCACCTTACAGCCTGTCTTTTCCGACAGCCTGCTGTAATCTATCCTGTCACCCTTCTTTCTTATAATATCCGCCATATTTACGGCTATAATTACCGGGATACCCAGCTCGGTAAGCTGAGTTGTAAGATAAAGGTTTCTTTCCAGATTGGTTCCATCAACTATATTGAGTATAGCATCAGGACGCTCATTGATAAGATAATTTCTTGCCACAACCTCTTCAAGAGTATATGGTGACAGAGAATATATTCCGGGAAGATCAGTGATGATAACATCATCATGCTTTTTAAGCTTTCCTTCCTTCTTTTCAACAGTAACCCCCGGCCAGTTTCCCACAAACTGATTAGAACCGGTAAGGGAATTGAACAGGGTCGTTTTTCCGCAGTTAGGATTACCTGCAAGTGCTATCCTTATACTCATTTTATTTGTCCGTCCTTTCCGTGACCTCTATATTTTCAGCATCAGCTTTTCTCAGAGACAATTCATATCCTCTGACAGTGACCTCAATAGGATCGCCTAAGGGAGCCACCTTCTGTACCTTTAACTCAACGCCCTTTGTAATACCCATATCCATTATTCTTCGGCGCACAGCGCCCTCACCATGCAGCTTTACGACTTTTACTGTATCACCGATGGCAGCTTCTTTAAGATTCATAATTTCCTCCAGCAAATATATTATTTAGCAATAGCTAACACATATTTTAGCGATAGCTAACGCATTTTCAGCAATAACCCATATCATCATGTATCATCATGGGCCTCTCCATATCATTTATACTTTTTCATACAGGAACATATCCGACACGATCATATCATTATCTTCTGTGCCAGTTCACTGCTCAGTGCGATCCTTGCTTCCTTTACCTGCACAATAAGGTTTCCACTCATCTCACTTATGACCTTGACGGTACCTCCCACAACAAATCCCAGATTTTCCAGATGTGTTCGTGTTTCCGCCAATCCGCCTACTCTTTTTATAGTATATTCCTTATCCTTTTCAGCCATATTTAAAGGCATAGTTCTTACCTCCTATTCAATAAGGGGCATCGCCCCGTCATTATATTAGATATAGCTAACAATACCCTGCAAATAACAATATTCAATAAAGAACATTACACCATATAAACCATATAATTATCATGGTCATAGTAATTTTCATGCAAAGATTAGTTTTAGCTAACCACCATTAGTTATTATATGCTAACTTTGTGGGTTTGTCAAG
>CACZQG010000019.1 GCA_902783235.1 uncultured Ruminococcus sp. | reverse complement strand
TTATGACCGAAAGGAAAAATGACCATGCTTACAGATATTGAAATAGCACAGAGCGCAAAAATGAAGCCTATAATGGAAATAGCCCGGGATCTGGGCATTGACGAAGAGGATGTGGAGCTTTACGGCAGATACAAGGCAAAGCTGTCAGAGCAGCTTTATAAAAAACTGGATAAAAAGGACGACGGCAAGCTGATACTGGTGACGGCGGTAAATCCCACCCCTGCCGGTGAAGGCAAGACCACTGTCAGTGTTGGTCTGGCTCAGGCTATGAACAAAAGCGGAAGAAATGCCGTACTGGCACTTCGTGAGCCATCCCTGGGCCCCGTATTCGGCATAAAGGGAGGAGCAGCAGGCGGCGGCTACTCCCAGGTAGTACCTATGGAAGATATAAACCTTCACTTTACAGGAGATATGCACGCTATTACAGCAGCCAACAATCTTCTCTGTGCAGCTATAGATAACCATATCCACCAGGGCAACGAGCTGGATATAGATGTGAGAAGGATAATATTCAAGCGCTGCCTTGATATGAATGACAGAGCTCTTCGCAATATCGTTGTGGGCATGGGCGGAAAGCTCAACGGCTACCCCCGTGAGGAGGGATTTCAGATAACCGTTGCTTCCGAGATAATGGCGATACTCTGTCTGGCATCCGATCTTACGGATCTGAAAAAAAGGATCAGCAATATCCTTATAGGCTACAGCAGGAGCAATAAGCCGGTATATGCAGGCGAGCTGGGAGTACAGGGTGCCATGACCGCACTTCTCAAGGATGCTTTGAAGCCGAATCTGGTACAGACTCTGGAAAATACTCCTGCACTTATCCACGGCGGTCCCTTTGCAAATATCGCCCACGGCTGCAACTCTGTCAGAGCCACAAAGCTGGCACTTAAATTAGGTGATTACTGCATTACAGAGGCAGGCTTCGGCTCGGATCTGGGTGCGGAAAAATTCTTTGATATAAAATGCAGGTTTGCTGGACTCAAGCCCTCCTGCGTGGTACTGGTAGCAACTGCCCGTGCTCTTAAATACAATGGCGGTGTACCCAAAAATGAGCTTCTCAATGAAAATGATGAAGCCCTGAAAAAGGGTATCGTAAATCTGGGAGTCCATATTGAAAATATGAAAAAATTCGGCGTTCCTGTGGTAGTTGCTATAAACAGACACCGCAAGGACAGAGAATCGGAGATACAGATAATAGAGGATTATTGCAGAAAATACGATGTTCCCGTTTCCATGACAGAGATATTCAAAAAAGGCGGCGAGGGCGGTATCGACCTGGCTGATAAGGTAGTGGATGCCATAGAAAACGGCAAGGCTGATTTCAAGCCTCTCTATGATGAGAGAAGATCCATAAAGGAAAAGCTGGAAATAATAGCAAAGGAGATATACCGTGCGGATGGTGTGGACTTTACTCCCGATGCACTGAAAAATATCTCAGAAATAGAATCTCTGGGCTACGGCAATATCCCTGTATGCGTTGCCAAAACTCAGTACTCCCTGTCAGACGATCCTGCAAAGCTGGGCAAGCCGGAAAACTTCCGTATCACAGTCCGTGAGCTGAAGCTCTCCTCCGGTGCCGGATTTGTAGTGGCTCTTACAGGCAGCATACTCACCATGCCCGGACTGCCCAAAGTCCCCTCCGCACTGAATATCGACTGTGACGGTGACGGAAATATTACCGGATTATTCTAAAGGGGACGCTATGACTTATATTTCAAAAAGTCCGGGAGATACTATCGCCTTTGGGGAAAAAGTGGGAAAGCTGCTGAGAAAAGGAGATATGATAGCCTATCGAGGAGGTCTCGGAGCAGGAAAGACTACCTTTACCCGTGGGCTGGCTATTGGGCTGGGGCTTGCTGACAATGTGACCTCCCCCACCTATGCGATAGTGAATGAGTACAGGGGGGATGAGATATCCCTTTACCATTTTGATATGTACCGTATAGAAGGCGGCGATGAGCTGGAATCAACAGGCTTTTGCGATTACCCAAGAGAGGAAAGCGTTTTTGCTGTGGAGTGGTCGGAAAACATAGATGAGGAGCTGCCCGCTGATACTATATTCATCCACATTGAGAATATTGATGAAAATACAAGAAAAATAACTGTTTCGGGAGATGAGCGCTTTGCTGATACTGGGCATTGATACCTCGGGTAAAACGGCAGCCTGTGCCCTTTTTGAAAACGGGGGACTGCTGGGACAAATAAGCATCTGTACAATGAAAACACAGTCACAGGTGATACTGCCGGCGGTGAAAAGGCTGATGGAGGACTGCAAAAAGGAATTTACCCAGCTGGACAGTATCGCCGTTTCAAAGGGACCGGGTTCATACACCGGTATACGCATTGGATTGGCAGCTGTAAAGGCTATGGCTTTTGCACTGGATATCCCTGTATGCGGAGTATCCTCGCTGGAGGCACTGGCGTTGGGCTGCGGCAGAGAGGGATTGATATGCTCTGTCATGAAAGCACGTCAGGATATTGTCTATTCGGGAATATACAGAGTTGATAAGAAGGGGGCATCTGTGCCCCTAATGGCTGACAGGGTCATGAATACAGCCGAGCTGAAAAATGAGCTTGACAGATACAATGAGGGTATCACTCTTACCGGTGACGGGGCATATGATCTTATGTCCTGCTTCCCGGATGAGCGTTTTTCCCTGACACCCCCTCATTTAAGAATGCAAAGCGGCTGCGGAGTGGTACTGGCGGCGGAAGGGAAGGAGACCTCAGACCCATCAGAGCTGCAGGCAAGCTATTTGCAGCTTGTAAAGGCAGAGAAGGATCTTTTGGAAAAGTCGGCTACCTGACAGGACAAATGGGTTTGTTGAATTAAATAAAAGTATGAGCGAAACTAAACACGGAAATCAATTTTAGTAAGCAATTTGTAATAAACTATGAAATACTTAAATACAAAAGTTTAGGTCAAGCCTTTTCAAAGGCTTGCGGTGTCCAGAGGCAGAGCCTCGGTCGCTCATCGCAATGAGCGA
>CACZQG010000018.1 GCA_902783235.1 uncultured Ruminococcus sp. | reverse complement strand
TACCCTGTTCAGAAATGATGATAATGGATTCCCGACGAAAATTCCTCACGATTACGCCGGGTACTGTGATATTGCTCCGGAAGATAAAGGAGAGAATTTCAGGCGTGATGTTTGTCTCACACTTGAACAGATGGGTATTCACCCTATATCATCAAGACATGAAAGCGGTCCTGGACAGCATGAGATAGATTTCAATGCATCCTCAGCGCTGAAGGCAGCTGATACATTTCTAAGCTTCAAATCAGCTGTTAAGTCAGTTGCAGAAAATCACGGTGTTCACGCAAGCTTTATGCCTAAGCCAACCGACATATGCTGCGGCAATGGAATGCATGTCCATATTAATATCATACCTGATGATGAATTCTTTTCAGGCAGCGATGATGATGTCAGTAAGGAACATACATGGAATATTCATGGTGCGGCAGGTATTCTGGAGCATATCAGAGAGCTTACACTTTTTACAAATTCAATAGTCAATTCATACAAACGCCTGAGTGATTTTTCTTCACCACGATATGTTACATGGTCTGACAGAGATGATGATTGTATAATGAGGATTACAACCGGCAAAACAGGAGAATCACCAATATCACTCAGAGCAGCAGACTGTGCCTGCAATCCATATATGGTTTTCGGACTTATGATATATGCAGCATTAAAGGGAATTGATGAATGCACTTCACTTCCGGACAAATATGACAGCGATCCGAGTAGATTTGCAATCCTTCCGGAAAATATTGGTAAGGCTGCTGCACTTGCAGAAAAATCCGAATTATTAAACAAACTTCTGGATAAAAGTATTCTTTCCTATGCTGTTGATACAGCCAGGGAATCGTGGGATAAGTATTCTGCCGAAAACAATAAGGATGAGTATGAAGAAAAAAATTATTTCTTTGATCTGTAACGGAGGCTTAAATTGGAAAACGTTTTGATCATATCAAGCCGTAAAAGCTCCGCAGATAATCTGGGCATATTCATGAGAGATACCTTTGGGTGCAGAATAAGAACGGCTGATACCGCACAGCAGGCAAGAGAGCTTCTTTCCGTAAACCGTTCATGGGAGGTAATACTGATAAATTTACCTCTTAATGATGAAAGCGGTCTTGAGCTTGCCGAATACATTGCGGAGGATACAGCCGCAAGCTGTATTGTATTTGTCAAGGCTGAGGAAGCAGAAAAAATAATGGATAAGGCTGATAGGAACAGCATCATAGTGATTGCCAAGCCGTTCAGCCGTCAGACCTTGTACCAGATCCTGAAAGCAGTTGATACAGCGCTCCGACGTTCATGGAGCTTATATGAAGAAACAGTTCGGCTTGAAAGAAAGATAGAGGAGATTAGGCTCATCGATAAAGCCAAGTTCAGTCTTATGCAGTATCGTGGAATGACTGAGGAGGAAGCGCATACCTATCTTGAACAATACGCAATGAAAAATCGAAGAAAAAAAACTATTGCTGCTTCCGAGATCATTGATAAAATAAATGAGCAATATCTATAGAGGTATATAAAAATATGTTTGATTCATTACATGAGGAATGTGGAGTTTTTGGTATTTTTGAACATAAGAGAACCGATGCAGCTTCAAGCGTATATTTTGGTTTATATGCTTTGCAGCATAGAGGTCAAGAAAGCTGCGGCATCGCGGTATGTGATGACGGTGTATTCAGTCATAAGCGTGCTGACGGTCTGGTCTCAGATGTTTTTGACAGCGATTCACTGCATAAACTGGGGCAGGGAAATATAGGATTAGGTCATGTAAGGTATTCCACCTTTGGTGGAAAGAATCCAAATAATATACAACCTTTGGTGATTCGTCATATTAAGGGAAATCTGGCTCTTGTTCATAACGGTAATTTAGTAAACGCAGGAGAATTAAGACGTAAATTTGAACTATCAGGTGCCATTTTTCACGGCACATCAGATACGGAAGCTATAGCCTATACAATAGTTCATGAACGTCTCAATTGTTCTTCAACAGAGGAGGCAGTAGAAAAAGCAATACCTAAAATAAAAGGTGCATACTCGTGTATAATTATGACTGCGACTAAGCTTATTGCTTTTCGTGATGTGAACGGCTTTCGCCCACTATGTATAGGGAAAACTTCGGATGGTGCGTATGTAGCAGCTTCTGAGTCGTGCGCTCTTGAGGCAGTTGGTGCAGATTATATACGTGATGTAAAGCCGGGAGAAATAGTTGTGATTTCTAAAATGGGGGTACATTCTATATGTACTCATGTTAAGAGTAAAAGTAATATTTGTATCTTTGAGTACATTTATTTCGCAAGACCGGATTCGGTTATAGAAGGAACTTCAGTTCATCATGCAAGGATAAAGGCAGGAAGAATACTTGCCGAGACTTCACCTGTTGATGCAGATATAGTAATAGGTGTACCTGATTCCGGACTCGACGCTGCATTGGGCTATGCGCAACAAAGCGGTATACCTTATGGAACAGGCTTTATCAAGAATAAGTATATTGGCAGAAGTTTTATTCAACCCAAACAGCATCAAAGAGAAAATGCGGTAAGAATAAAGCTTAATGTCATAAGGGAAACGGTAAAGGATAAACGTGTTGTAATGATAGACGATTCCATAGTCAGAGGTACTACCAGTGCAAGAATCGTGAAGCTTCTTCATGATGCAGGAGCCAGAGAAGTTCATGTCAGGATATCATCTCCTCCATTTATGCATCCCTGTTATTTTGGTACAGACATTGATTCGGAAGAAAATCTTATAGCAAATAAATATACCTCAGCTGCAAGTATTGCAAAGCATATTGGTGCAGATTCCTTAGCTTTTCTTCCGCAAGATAAGCTTTGCGATCTTGTGGGAGACAGTATGGGCATATGCTCAGGATGTTTCTCCGGTAAATACCCTATTAGTATTACCGGAGCAGATAAGAAAAATAAATTTGACAGTAAGATACATGATTGACGGAGGAGAAGAAAATGTGCACTATAATGGGATATTTGGGAAAAACGGATGGTATGAAGGCAGTCACTCACGGGCTTGAAGCCACAATATCAAGAGGTCCTGATGACTGTCGTATAATAGATCTGCAGTATGGCGTACTTGGATTTCAGAGGCTTTCTATAATGGGACTTACTCCTGAAGGAATGCAGCCATTTGAACATCAGGGAGATTGGGCAGTATGTAATGGTGAAATATATGGTTTCAAAGCCATAAGAGAGAATCTTAAAAAGCTGGGATATACTTTTAAAAGTGACAGCGATTGTGAGATACTCCTTCCAATGTTCAAGGAATATGGAACTGGGATGTTCGATATGCTTGATGCTGAATATGCACTGATTATTTATGACAGTAAAAATCGGAGCTTTATTGCTGCCCGTGATCCTATAGGTATTCGTCCTTTATACTATGGAATAGCAGAAAGCGGATGTTATGTATTCGCCAGCGAAGCGAAAAACTTAACAGGATGCTGCAAAAAGATCATGCCATTTCCTCCGGGACATTTTTTTAAAGATGGAAAATTTATATGCTACCGTGATATTACAAAGGTTGAAAATGTAATTCATGATGATCTTGAAACTATTTGCAAAAATATTCATGATAAGCTGGTGATCGGAGTTGAAAAACGTCTTGATGCTGATGCAAAGGTGGGATTTTTGCTGTCTGGAGGTCTTGATTCTTCATTGGTATGTGCTATTGCGCAGAAGAAATCAGATGAACCCATCAGGACTTTTGCTATCGGAATGAATACTGATGCTATTGATCTGAAATATGCAAAACAGGTCGCTGACTATATAGGCAGTGACCATACAGAAGTCATTATCACCAAGGATGATGTACTCAATGCTCTGGATGATGTTATCAGGCTTTTGGGTACATTTGACATTACTACCATCCGTGCAAGTATGGGAATGTACTTGCTTTGTAAGGCGATACATAAGCAGACAGATATCAGAGTACTTCTTACCGGTGAAATATCAGACGAGCTTTTTGGATATAAGTATACTGATTTTGCACCAAATGCTGAAGAATTTCAAAAAGAGTCGGTCAAAAGAGTTCATGAACTGCATATGTATGATGTACTGCGTGCAGACAGATGCATTTCTGTAAACTCTCTTGAAGCAAGAGTGCCGTTCGGTGATCTTGATTTTGTAAAATATGTTATGGCTATAGACCCTGAGAAAAAAATCAATAAATATGGCAAAGGAAAATATCTTCTGCGTCATGCTTTTGAGGGGGATTATCTTCCTCATGACATATTATATCGGGAAAAGGCAGCATTTTCAGATGCTGTAGGTCATTCAATGGTAGATTATCTTAAGGAGTATGCTGAAAAATGCTATACACAAGAGGATTTTTCTGAAAAAGCGGCAAAATATTCTCATGCTAAACCTTTTACAAAGGAATCCCTTCTGTACCGGGAGATCTTTGAAAAATACTATCCCGGAAACAGTGAAATGATCGTAGATTTCTGGATGCCAAATAAGGATTGGGAAGGATGTAATGTAAATGATCCTTCTGCTCGTGTTCTTTCCAATTATGGAGAAAGCGGATCATAAATCATTTATTCAAGCAGCAAATAACAGATTTGATTTCTGTTATCTGCTGCTTTTCTGATTTACAATAGTGAGTTCAAGTTTCTAATGGTAATAATTCACAATTAAACAGTGTTCAATTTGTTTACTAATAGCATTGATAAACATATGGTATATGTGATATTATATATATGTACATTTATTTTCAAATAAGTCATTATTGTTGTGAAGGAGAAATCAATGGTAAAGCTTAAAAAAATCCTATCAGGAGTAATCGCCTCATGTGTTATGCTTACAAGTAGTCTTGTCAGCAGTATGAGTATTTCGGCAGCGTATCAGCGTGTATCAGTTCATGACCCATCTGTTATTAAGCTCTCGGATGGCAGCTACTTTATTGCCGGATCACATTTATCGGCTGCAAGTTCAAAGGATCTGAAAAACTGGACAGTTGCTGCAAATTCCAATCTTGGAACAAAAAATACAACTTTTTTCAAGGACATATACACAGACCTGGCTATTCCTGCAAAATGGTCTAATACATCAAACGGATATGATCTGTCAGGCAATCTCTGGGCACCGGATATCATCTATAATCCTAAAATGAAAAAGTACTGTATGTATCTGAGTGTTAACGGTAACGATTGGCATAGTTCTATAGTTCTATGTACTGCGGATAAAGTGGATGGTCCATATACATATAAGGATACTATAGTATATTCAGGCTTTGAGACTGATCCGGCTAATGCCATGAACAGCTATAAAAATACGGATGTTGAGCGGGTGCTCGGTTCAAATCCCGATCTTAGCCGTTATCTTACCAATGGACGCTGGAATTCGGCATATGGCACCAATGCTATCGATCCGTGTGTTTTTTATGATGAACAAGGCAAGCTCTGGATGATCTATGGTTCCTGGTTCGGCGGACTGTATATGCTGGAACTGGATGAAAACACCGGACTTCGTGACTATAATGTAAAATATCAAACAAAAGCAAACGTTTCCGATGCTTATATGGGAAAAAAAGCGGCTGGAGGATGGTGGAATTCAGGCGAAGGTCCGTATATAGAGTATATGAAAGATCCTGTGACAGGTAAGGGCTATTACTATTTATTTGTTTCCTATGGTTGGTTCAATACCTATGGCGGCTACAATATGCGTGTATTCCGAAGTTCAAATCCTGACGGTCCTTATGTGGATGAAAACGGAAACAGCGCAATATACACCAAGGCAGCATCAGATAATGTACATAATAATACCAACGGATGGACAGGTATGCGTCTGATGGCTAATTACCAATGGAGCTGTAATAAAGAGCCATTTAGGGCACAAGGACACAATTCGGCCCTTATGGATAATGATGGAAAGCTGTATGTAATATATCATACAAAGTTTGATAATTACAATCCCGGTTTTCATGAAGTGAGAGTCCATCAGCTTATTATGAATGAAGATGGTTGGATCACAGCTGCTCCGTATGAGTATTCCGGTGAATCCCTTTCACCAAACGGACATTCTGTCAAAGCTATTTCAGGTGAATATGAGTTTATTTTTCATTCTCCCAACCTGGACTTTACCAATGAGCAATATGCAAATGTTGACAAGCCATGTAAAGCTATACTTAATGAAAATGGTACAGTGACAGGTGATATTAGTGGTACCTGGACAATGAAAAACGGTACTCCATATATGTCTCTGACTTATGGAGATATTACCTATAAGGGGGCATTTCTTGTTCAATCGGATGAATCGGACTCAATGATAAAGAAAATGACATTTACTGCTACAGCAAACAATGCATGCATATGGGGAAGCAAGAAAGCAGCTTATAATGCAGCGGAAGATACAACTTCAACACAGGCAGCTGCTTTTGCAGAGGCCTCTACATACCGTATAAAAAATGTTCATAGCGGAAAATACTTAGGTATAGATCTTTCCAAATCCTCAAATTCCAATGCCTTCCAGTGCGATGAAAATAATAGCGGCGGTGAGACATTGTGGAGACTTTTTTCAGCAGGTGATGGTTATTATTATCTCATTTCCAACACAGGCGATGGGGCTTCAATGGCACTTGATATAAATGGTAAAAAAACATCCGACGGAACTAACATTGCCGGATATAATTTTAATGGTAATGAAAACCAGAAATTTATGATGACAAAGAATCCTGATGGCTCATATAAAATTCTGACCAAGATTACTAACTGTCAATCAGCTGTTGAAGTTGAAAATGCACAATCTCAAAGCGGAGCTAATGTTCAACAGTGGGTAAATAACGGTGCTAACTGCCAGGACTGGATATTTGAAAAAGCGGAAGAACCCGGTATCGAAATGAATACAAGCTTTATATATACATTTAAGAATAAGAACAGCGGTCTTGTAATGGATATTAAGGATGGAAAAACGGAAAATAATTCAAATATACAACAGTGGGACTCAAATGGTTTTGATTGTCAGCAGTGGGTATTGAAGCCATTTACAGGTGGAGGAAACTATTACTATATCCATTCACTACGTGATGAAAAGTATGTATTACGTTCCCAGGGAGATACTAATGGCGGAAATCTGGCTCTTGCCGAATATTCAGGTAATGACAGTTCAATGCTTTTTAAGTTCGCCATGAATCTGGATGGTACTTACAGAATAATGACTCGCTCATCTAAAGATGGCAAACTGCTTGAGGTGGCAAACGCAAGTAATGAGCCAGGTGCCAATATAGCTCAATGGGAACCAAACGGTAACGACTGTCAGAAATGGATCGCAGTTACAGATACTAAAATCACCACTGCCTCTACTGTAACGACTACAGTCTCCACAACTACAACAACATCAGCGACAACACCAACAGCTCCTATCAATAACACACTAAAGGGTGATGTAGATAATGACAAAGAAATCAGGCTTACGGACATAATAATGCTTCGTAAATATCTTGTAAAAAACGGAGATCTTACGTCTCCCATAAATGCTGATATGAATGATGACGGAAAAGTAAATGTTATTGATCTTCTTATATTGAAAAGAAGTATAGGGATAAAATGATAGTGTCTGTCGTTCAATAAATCTTCAAATATAATCCCCCCCGATTAAGAAAATGATATAATCCCCTTAGGGTAGACACACGAAAAAACAAAAGTGTGAAAACTCTAAGGGGGTTATTTTGTGTCAAGAGGAAGTAAGCTAACAAATGAAGAACGAATAGCTGCAGTTCAGGAGTATCAAGATGGAAAAGTTAGTTACAGAGCAATAGGAGAAAAATACGGAGTATCGGATTATGTCATCCGAACTTTGGTAAATCGAGCAAAATCAGATGGAATAGACTTTGTCAAAGTCTCAAGAACAAATAAGAAATACTCAGCAGAAACCAAAAGAGAAGCTGTTGAAGAGTATCTGTCTGGAAAATCTAGTCAATATAAAATTTGCGCAAAATACAAAATAACAAGCAGAAAGCTTTTACGTAGCTGGATTTCATGCTATAATAGTGGTAAAGACTTTAAAGAGCGCACACGCTCGGAAAGAGGAATTACCATGAACAAAGGCAG
>CACZQG010000017.1 GCA_902783235.1 uncultured Ruminococcus sp. | reverse complement strand
GGCACGATTTTAAAAGCAAAGCGAAACGGCAACGGCTCCGATGAATGCAAAAAATTGAAGCACGCATAATTATAAATAATTTTAAAATATGATTTTAACTGTAATTCAACGAAAGCAATAGTCGGTTCGCTTTGCTTTCAAATATTGTCGGCTTTGCCGACACATTTGATTACGCATTACGCATTACGAATTACGCATTGGAAAAAGCGCATTACAAATCATTTAGGTATTGCCTTAAAAGCTTTGGAACTCACGATCTGTTTATGCCATGATCCGATCCGGTAAGATCATGTATGGGAAATTATATATCCCACCGGATCCTTATCCGCTTCCGACATAATAAATTCAATATCCGGGAATTCTGCGGTAAGTCTCCTGCAAAGACGCTCCATGCCGATGATCTCGGTATGGTAATGACCGCAGTCAAAAACGCTTATACCTCTGCGTCTGGCGTAATGCCACTGGTCGTGCTTCACCTCCGAAGTGATATACGCATCAGCCCCCATATCGGCTGCCGCTTGTATGAGATTTCCGCCGCTTCCGGTACAGAATGCGGCTTTTTTTATTGTCTTTCCGCAGTCGTTATATTTTATTACCACGGTATGCAGCACTTCACGCAGCTTTTCACCCAGCTCCTTGGCAGAGCACCCGGTATCAAGCTCTCCCAGAGTGCCAAAGCCATAGGGCTTGTCTCCGCCGCCTACCACCTCAAGTATGCCCTGCTTTTTTTCAAAGCCGGCAAGCTCCATTAATATGTCACTCATTCCCCCCTCTGCACAGTCATATGGAGTATGTACACATATGACACTGATACCGTTTTTCCAGAGCACACACACCGGCTCGTCCATAGGGAGATTGTATAGGGGATGGAATATTACCGGATGATGGGATATGACCAGCTCTGCCCCCTTTTCGGCTGCCTCCTGAGCTACCTCCCCGGTAATATCAAGACACACCAGTGTACGGCTCACCTTACGGCTCATGTCTCCTGTTATAAGACCGGAATTATCCCATTTTTCCTGGGTATTAAAGGGAGCTATTGAATTTATATATTTATATATTTCGGAAACCATATTCATTTTTCCTTTCAGTATCATATCAAGCCTGTCCGCTATGGACTTATAGTAGCTGCTGTCCTCAGCCTTGCCTGCCTTTGAAAGTCCCAGAGCGATATTATTCATTTTTTTATACTGCTCCAGACAATACCTTTCTCCCTCGGGAGTACAGGTATTGATCCTGCCTATCATCTGAGGAGTGAGACCGATATTCATTGAAATACCCGTATATACTGCATTTATTGCCGTATACACAAATCTCTCCTCTGACACCGCAGTCTCCCTGATGATCTCAAAGCCGTTTTGATACAGCCATCTTCGCAAATGGGATGCTCTTGTCATAGGCTGGAGGATAAAATTCAGCTTCCTGTTTCGGGTACGCCGGTCTGACAATATTTTAGCAATAGTTTCGCCCCCCATACCGGCAATGACAATATCACTCACCCCTGTAAGGTCGATCCCTTCAAGACCATCGGATCTGTTAAGAGCTATTCTGTCCCTGCAGCCGTATTTTTCCAGTGTCTGCTCTGCAAATTTAAGCGGTCCTTCGTTTATATCGGAAGCCACCGCCTTTTTGCATATATTATTCAGGATCAGATAGGCAGGCAGATATGCGTGGTCTGTACCTATATCGCATACTGTCCCCGTACCCTTTACCATTTTTGAACAGGCTTCAAGCCTTTTATCAAGTGTTATCATTTATGTCTCCGTAATTATTATACAGTTTAAAACAGCGGACTTTCGTCCGCTATTTATCACTTTTCAGCAAAGTACTTATTAAGCTTGTCTACCAGCTCATCCGCATTTGTCTGATGAACAGAGCAAGCCTCCTCAATAGTTTCACCTCTTGATGCAGGACATCCCAGACAATGCATACCCATTTCAAGGAAAAAGGGAGCACAGTCAAAATCCTGATCCAGGATATCTCCGATGATAGTATTCTTGTTTACCTGATAAGCCATTTTTTATTCCTCCGTTTCTTTTTACGGTCATGCCCCAAGGAGTTTTAAGCGTATTTATCACCCCTTGTGCCGACTATAAATGCATATGGTTTAAGATAATACTGTAAAAAAGTGCAGCCTGAAACGGCTGCACAGTTTAAGCTTTAATTATGCCTCTTCCTTCATCTTAGCGAAGCACTCGCTGCAGTATACTGCACGGTCTTCTCTGGGCTTGAAGGGGATCTTTGCTTCGCCGCCGCATGATGCACAGGTAGCTGTGAACATTTCTCTTTCGCCTCTTGCAGCATTCTTTCTTGCATCTCTGCAAGCCTTGCATCTCTGGGGCTCGTTTACGAATCCCTTTTCAGCGTAGAATTCCTGCTCGCCTGCTGTGAATACGAATTCATTTCCGCATTCCTTACATACTAAAGTCTTGTCTTCGTACATTGTTCTTTTACCTCGCTTGTAAAAAATGTTTTGGGAATTATCCCTTATGATAATAATAGAACCACTGTCAGGCTGATACATGAAGAAAAATGTACTATGTAAAAGCCTAAAAATAATACGGTACCCAACACCAGCTAAGTAAAAGAAGCCGTTTATTGTGACTTACGATCATTTTAAATAAACAGTTATATTCTATATCCTATATACGGATTTATATCCGTATAACAAATATAATAAACGATTTTCACAAATTTGTCAAGGGATTTTAAAAATTAAGCTGCAAAAAGTAACAATACGATATTTACGCAATAAAAACAGGTGTTTTTTTGTTCATTTTGACTATTAAGCCTGCAATTATTTTTCGCAGTATTCCATTCTGCCGCTTTCAAATATGTCTCCCCCCTTGCAGTCATTTGCAACAATAAGGGGGAAATCCTCAATGTAAAGACGTTTTACCGACTCACATCCCAGATCCTCAAAGGCTATGACCTCACATTCCTTTATACAATGAGCTGCCAGCGCACCTGCACCTCCCACTGCACACAGGTATACTGCGCCGTTGCGCACCACAGCATCTCTCACCTCTTTGCTGCGTTCTCCTTTGCCCATCATGCCTGCAAGTCCCATATCCAACAGAGTGGGAGCAAATTTATCCATTCTGCCCGAGGTAGTAGGGCCGCATGAGCCTATAGGCTTTCCCTCAGGTGCAGGAGTGGGTCCGGCATAATATATAACAGCATTTTCAATGTCATAGGGAAGCTTTTCTCCCTTACGGATAAGCTCCATGATACGCTTGTGAGCCGCATCACGGGAGGTATATACAGTTCCCGACAGGAGTATCTTATCCCCTGCTTTAAGCTCCGGGGCATATTTTTTTAACTCCTGTGCATTTATTCTCTTAGGTTCGGACATTTTTTCTTCCTTTCAAAACAATGCAGCCTATTTTCACAGACTGCATTACTTATCACTATTTTAAAACATTATTTTAAAATCGGAGCAAACTTTTATCAAGCAGGAAAAGCCATCTTATCACTTTACACATTGCCTGCATTCATTCAAGGGATCACCGACAGGGATAAATGCCTGTCCACATCTGCCTTCATATGCATCCATCTGCCCCGATCTGCCCCATTTCTGTATGTCTGAGCGTTTTACTGCTCCAGCATTCTCAGTATCTCATCCAGATCATCACCTGTGGAAGCAGCTTCCTTCTTTTCAGCAGGTGTGTCGATAAGAGGGTTATCTATGGGAATAACCTCTTCTTCATTGGTAGTAACGTTGCTCTGTACCTCATCACCATAGCCTGCTGCGATAACGGTGATAGTCATTTCATCGTTCATATCCTCCTTGAAGGCTGTACCAAAGATAAACTCAACATCATCAGCTGCTGTATCAGTTATCATCTTTGTAGCTGTATCAACATCGGAAGCCATAATATCCTCTGACATAGTGATATTGATAAGAAGTCTTCTTGCGCCGGAAATAGATGTTTCAAGCAGCGGACTGGAAATAACCGACTTGGCAGCTTCCGCAGCCTTGTCCTTACCCGAGCCGTGACCGATAGCCATATGAGCATATCCGGCACCCTTCATTATTGTGGATACGTCTGCAAAGTCCAGGTTTATGTATCCGTCCTCGGTTATAAGGTCGGAAATACTCTGAACACCTGTTTTCAATATATCATCAGCCAGTCTGAAGGATTCCATCATGGTAGGCTGCTTTTCAAGTCCGTCCAAAAGCTTTTCATTAGGGATAACGATAAGAGAATCAACATATTTTTTCAGCTCGTCAATACCTCTTTCAGCCTGGATCATCTTCTGTTCTCTTTCAAAAGCGAAGGGCTTTGTAACCACTGCAACTGTCAGAAGTCCCATTTCCTGTGCTATCTCTGCCACAACGGGAGCTGCACCGGTTCCTGTTCCGCCGCCCATACCGGCAGTGATGAACACCATATCGGCACCCTTGAGTGCTGCCTCGATCTCATCTCTGTTTTCCTCAGCCGAACGTTCGCCGATCTCAGGTCTGTTTCCTGCGCCTCTGCCCTTCGTAAGCTTTGCACCTATCTGTATCTTAGTGGTTGCCTTCGATCTGTTGAGAGCCTTAGCATCAGTGTTAACAGATATATATTCAATATCCTTTACTCCGGCGTTTACCATGCAGTTAAGGGCGTTACCGCCGCCGCCACCAACACCTACGACCTTGATGCTTACCTGCGGATCGAATGCCTCCTCAAAATTAAAATCCGTCATTTACTTTTCCTCCTACACTTTTATTATACAGCACCTGACACATAATATCATTTCCCCGTTTGTTATCTATATTTTAGGGCACAATAGTAGTTGTCATAAATCTGATTTACAATACATACTTATATATTATCATATTTTCTTTGATTTTTCAATACCTATTTCAAAATTTTTTATCCTATTTTATTACAGAATTTTATCTATTTTGTATAATACATATTATTTAAAACATTTTTGTGCATTTTTAGGGCAATACCGCACAAAGATTGTGCGTCAGATGCGAAGTCAGATTTTTCGTTAGATTGTACAAAATCGATGCAGGCATACTGGCGTATGTCAAAGAG
>CACZQG010000016.1 GCA_902783235.1 uncultured Ruminococcus sp. | reverse complement strand
TGCGGTTCACCGCTGGAGAGAAAGAATGAGACGTAAGGACAGGGAAATAACAGATATCAATGAGATAATGAAAATCATTGATGAGTGCCATATTCTGAGAATTGGTCTGGTTGATAAAGACTATCCTTATATTGTACCATTGAATTTTGCGTATACGTACATTGATGGTATAATAAGATTCTATATTCATGGAGCTATGGCCGGAAGAAAATATGAACTTATGAATAAAAACCTTAAATGCTCATTTGAAATGGATATTCCCTTAAAAATGGAGTGTATTCCTGATAAAAAAGATGTTACCATGAGGTATAAAAGTGTTATGGGAACAGCTGATATCAAATTTCTTATAGCAGATGACAGACAAAAAGCCATCGATAATATAATTATGGCACGTTACGAGATGACACGGGAATTTGAGTATAACAAAAACATGGTAGACAAGACAGCAGTTGCTGAGCTTACTGTTACCTCCATAACTGCTAAGGTCAATCCTATAGCAGGTGGAGCTGATTGAAAGGAGAGTTGGGTTTTGGCATATATTCAGGATTATTTTCTTATAATGGAAAACAAGGCAATTGCCAAGGATATTTTCAGCATGGTCATAAAATGTCCTAAAGTGGCAAATGAAGCACAACCGGGACAGTTTGTGCATATACTTCCTGCCGGTGCTACTTTGCGGCGTCCAATATCTATCTGTTGTATAAACAGGGAAGAGGGGACTCTCCGGATCGTCTATGCTATAAAGGGAGACGGAACAAAAAGAATATCTCAGATGAGGTCTGGAGAAAACATTGATATGCTGGCTCCCTTGGGACATGGCTTTACTATTGATGATTCTTTTAAAAAAGTTATATTGGTAGGAGGTGGTATTGGCTTACCACCTATGCTGCCACTTGCTGCTATTTACGGCAATAAAGCAATATGTATCTCCGGATTCAGAAGCTTTGATGCAATTATCCTACAAGAAGATTTAAAAGCATTGGGGACTGAAACTATTCTGTGTACAGATGACGGCTCTGTTGGACAAAAAGGATTGGTTACTGCACCTCTCCATGAATTACTTGACAAGGGTGGAATCGATGCTGTTTATGCGTGCGGTCCCATGCCCATGCTTAATGGAGTAGCATCAATTTGTAATAATAAGGACGTATTCTGTGAAATATCTCTTGAAGAAAGGATGGGCTGCGGAGTCGGAGCCTGTTTGGTATGCGCTTGTAAAACTCATAAAGACGGTCAAGAGCATTTCTCTCATGTATGTAAGAATGGTCCTGTATTCAATGCAAAGGAGGTAGTATTCTGATGGCTGACTTATCTGTAAAGATAGCAGGTGTTGAATTCAAGAATCCTGTGATCCCGGCATCCGGAGTATTCGGTTATGGAAGAGAATATGAAAAAATGTATGAGCTCTCAAGACTTGGCGGTATTGCAACTAAAGGTACTACTATTACTCCGAGAACCGGCAATCTATCTCCACGAATAGCAGAGACACCATCGGGTATGCTAAATTCAGTTGGTTTGCAAAATCCCGGTATAGATGCCTTTATTAATAATGAATTACCCTATCTGCTGACCAAAAATACCGTAATTCTTGCAAATATTGCCGGATCAACGGCAGATGAATATGTTAAGATCGCAGAAATGCTTGATTCAACAGATGTTCATATGATCGAATTAAATATTTCATGTCCTAATGTAAAACAAGGCGGTATGGCTTTTGGTGCTTCTTGTGAAGGCGCAGCATCAATTACTAAACAGGTAAGAAAAGTTACAAAAAAGCCTCTTGTTGTCAAGCTATCCCCAAATGTTACAAGCATCACAGACATTGCTAAAGCAGTTGAAGCCGAGGGTGCCGATGCAGTATCACTTATTAATACATTATTGGGCATGAGAATTGATATTAACTCACGCAGACCCGTCCTTAAAAACAATATGGGAGGAATGTCGGGACCTGCTGTATTTCCTGTTGCTGTGCGTATGGTATGGCAGACAGCCAATGCTGTAAAGA
Source organism: uncultured Ruminococcus sp. (assembly GCA_902783235.1). Taxonomy (GTDB): domain Bacteria; phylum Bacillota; class Clostridia; order Oscillospirales; family Ruminococcaceae; genus Porcipelethomonas. The sequence goes on along the minus strand of CACZQG010000016.1, from coordinate 11,001 downwards.
TACCTGTAATAGGTATGGGCGGTATAGCATCAGGAGAAGATGCCATCGAAATGATGATGGCTGGAGCATCTGCTGTTCAGGTGGGTGGCGCTGTATTTATTGACCCATATGCCCCTTTGAAAATAATTGATGGTATGAATAAATGGCTGGACAATAAGAAGATATCCGCTATAAAGGATATTGTTGGCAGTGTACAGCAATGGTGAGGTATTCACATGAAGATAATGGCTGTTGATGTGGGCAGTTCACGTACCGGACTTGCCATATGTGATAAGCTGGAAATGCTGGCATCCCCTTTGACTGTATTAAATGAAAAAAACTTTGATATTTGTATTTCTATGACTGCGGAAGCTGCTAAAGTAAATCATGCTGAAATGATAGTTGTGGGACTTCCGAAGCATATGAATAATGATATTGGTGAAAAAGCTAAATTATGTATGGAATTTGCTGAAAAGCTTAGAAGTTTGGTATCTGTACCTGTTGAAATGTGGGATGAACGTTGTACGACTGTTATTGCACACAATTATCTTAATAATACTAATACAAGAGGAAAAAAACGCAAGGCTGTAGTTGATGCTGTAGCAGCGACACTTATTCTTGAAAGTTATTTGGGTTACAGAAAGAATTCCGGTAAATTCCATTGATATTGGAGGTCAGGATCATGGGATTATTTAGTAGGTTTAAAAAGAAAGAAGTAAAGGATCCTTTTGAAGAATTAGTTCCAACCCAGGTTAGCCCCGAGTTTTACACTAAGCCTGATGGTTCCGTCTATGGAACAATTAATATGAATGAAGGCGAAGCCACAGTACTTCCAAGAGACCCTTGGTCTACCTGGAGGTATGAATACAAAAGGGTCGAGGACTGGCAGCTTTGTCTTGTGGGTGTAACAATTCCCGGGATAATAAAGGATATGAATTATCGTGAGGCATTACTGAAGCTCATGGATTATTGTATGTCTGAAGGTAACTATAATATTACTGTACGACCACTTACATATGAGGAAATGGAAAAACTATAAACAAAAACAGGCGCTAAGCCTGTTTTTTAATCGTCTTCCGCATTATCCTCACTATCAAATATTATTACTGTATAAAATTTTCTATCATAGTTTTTCAGCTTATCATCTATCATCTGTTTTAATATATCGTTAGAATACTTATATTTGTATGGTACTTCAAGGTCAAATATAAGATTAATATGAGAATCGCTTTGCACTACTCGGAAATCATGAAAACAGAGCTTATCATCGATTTCAGAAAGAATACTTGATGTAAGATCCTTTAATTCATTTCTGAGTTGACAATCAGAATCCACAGGATCAGTATGTATAGTCATTCTGATCCCCATTTCACTTCCTATACGTCTTTCAATAGAGTCTACTACATCATGAATCTCAAGTATGTTTTCATGATGATCCACTTCAACGTGACAGCTTCCAATAAGATTACCGGGTCCATAGTTATGAATGACCAGATCATGAACACCGAGTATACGTTTGTTCTCCAATACAAGTAATTTGATCTTTCTGACAGTTTCTTTATCAGCTGGCTTACCCAGTAAATCATCTATGGTATCTTTGGCAATGTCAAAACCTGTTTTTATAATAAACGCAGAAACAAACAACCCCATTATTCCATCTATCGGAAGGTCACTAAAAAGGGATATTACCAATGCAGCCAATGCAGCAGAAGTGGCAAGAACGTCATTTCTGCTATCCTTTGCCGTAGCAGATAGAACAGAAGAATTGATTTTTTTGCCAATTTTACCATTAAAAAGTGACATCCACAGTTTTATGCCTATTGAAATAATCAGTGCTGATGCTGATGCAATACTGAATCGAATATGTTCCGGATATAAAATCTTTGATGCTGATACCCTAAAAAGTTCTACTCCTACAAACATAATGATAACAGACAAAAACAACGCAGTCAGATATTCCATTCTTCCATGTCCAAATGGATGATCTCTGTCAGCGGGCTTTGAAGCCATTTTATATCCCCAAAGAGTTACTACACATCCGGCACAGTCAGATAGATTATTGAATGCATCGGATACTATTGAAATAGAATTAGCAAGGCTTCCAATGAAATATTTAACTAAAAAAAGAACGATATTGCATATTATTCCTACTATACTGCTTAGTGTTCCGTATCTTTTACGAACCACAGGATCATTTATGCAGTCATAATTCTTTATAAATGTTTTTACAAGAAGATTAGTCATAATTAATTCCCTCAATACCTATATCATGTATTTATATATTATAGCACAAGAATGGAATAAATGCAAATAAAAACCTTCAAATAATTCAGTTGACTAATCAGTAAAAAAATGTTATAATATTATAAAATGTACAAGGCAGTAATGTATATAGGCATCCTGATGGCTTTGAATCTTACCATTTAGCATTTCACCAAATCTGTTATTCAGATATAATGAAAATGCTCTTGAGATATGCTTGGAATTTTGCCATAATGCATAATTTTATTGATGCATCTGAATGCATCCGTTATACTGCTATTGTGCAATGATCGCTTAAACTTGTAAATGGGGTGGTATGATTGAACGTTACGCTGATATCCTATACTGCTGAACCTGAAAAGCTAATTGCAGCTTCAGCTAAACTTTGCTATTCAGAAAGCAGCTGTGAAGACATAATGGAAGGACTTGACAAGGATAAAACAGATCGCTTTGTCAGAATGCTTGCCGATATAGGACACGAAAGCCCTATTGAACATTCTTCATTTACATTTGCTATTGAAGGGGTATCCAGAACCTTGCTTGCACAGATCACACGACATCGTCACGCTTCTTTTTCAGTCCAGAGTCAGCGTTATGTTAAACAAAATGATTTTATATACATAACTCCTCCTGCAATAGCCGAAAATGAACAAGCCGCACAAATTTTCGATGATTCAATGAAAAATGCACTTGAAAGCTATAATAAAATATCGGATATACTTCAGGAAAAATACTATAACGAAAATATAAGTAACGGCATGAGCGAAAAGATCGCTCGGTCACGTGCTGAAAAAAAAGCAATTGAGGACGCAAGATTTGTTTTGCCAAATGCCTGTGAAACAAAAATGGTTGTTACTATGAATGCTCGAAGTCTTTACGGATTCTTTAGATTGCGCTGCTGTAATCGTGCTCAGTGGGAAATCAGGGAATTGGCAACTGAAATGTTCAGGCTATGCTATCAGGTTGCTCCCACTCTTTTTGAAAATGCAGGGGCACCTTGTGTAAATGGCAATTGTCCCGAAGGTAAAATGTCCTGCGGAAATATGCAGCAGGTAAGAGAAAGATTCAATAATATAAAGAGAAATACTAAAAATGAACAGTAAACTTATAGTTATAGATGGTTTGGATGGCTCAGGTAAATCTACACAGCTGGATCTATGCAAAGAAAAACTTGCAAAAATGGGACTTAAAGTTAAAGTGATTAGCTTTCCCGACTATAAAAGTGACTCATCTGTGTTGGTCAGAATGTATCTTAACGGTGATTTTTCTCATGATCCAAATGATATAAATGCTTATGCAGCATCCAGCTTTTACGCTGTAGATAGATATGCAAGTTATATGACCAATTGGAAAAGAGATTATGAAGAGGGAAGTATCATACTGGCAGCACGATATGTCAGTTCTAATGCTTTGCATCAGATGTCCAAGCTGGCTCGTGAAGAATGGGATGAGTATCTTGATTGGCTTTATGATTATGAATACGAAAAGCTGGGATTACCCAAAGCTGATAAGGTGATCTTTCTTGATATGCCGATAGAAATATCACAAAAGCTATTATTACAGCGGTATGAGGGTAATAATGATAAGAAAGATATTCATGAAAGCCATGTTGATTATCTTTACAAATGCAGAGATTCAGCTTTGTATGCAGCTGAAAAACTTGGATGGAGTATTGTATCATGTAACGAAGATGATATGCCTCTTCCACAAGAGTTAATATCCAATAAGATACTGAAAATTATAAATGATATTATAAATCATTGATGGAGGATTTAAAAAATGGTATATGTATTTTTGGCAGACGGATTTGAAGAAGTAGAGGCACTTACACCTGTAGATATGCTTAGAAGGTGCAATATTGAAGTTATTACCGTGGGTGTTGAGAATCAGAGCGTTATTGGCTCACACGGTATACCGGTTCTTGCAAATATCCAGGATACACAGCTAAACCTTGATGATAGGGTTGATATGATAGTGCTGCCCGGAGGTATGCCCGGTACTCTTAATCTTGAAAAGAATGCAAACGTTCAATCTGCAATTGACTATTGTGTCCAGAATAACAAATATATTGGCGCAATATGTGCAGCTCCATCTATACTTGGTCATAAAGGAATTCTTGATGGAAAAGAAGCTACCTGTTACACCGGATTTGAAGAACAGTTAGGTAAAGCTGTTATTTCCCAAAAGCCTGTATGTGTTGATGGAAATATTATTACTTCACGAGGCGCAGGCACTGCTATGCCTTTTGCTTTTGAACTTGTAAAAGCACTTACCTCCGATGAAAGAGTGGAAAAACTTATTCAGTCGGTACTGTACTGATGCTAACAAATGAAAAAAAGCTTATAAGGGACAGAATAAAGGCTTACCGCCGCAGTTTGTCAGATCAAAAGCGTAAAGATTATGATAATGCAATATTTGAAAGATTAGTGTCATGTGGTGAGCTTATGAGACACAGTCTTGTTTTATGCTATTTATCAACTCCCATAGAGGTGGATACATGGCGTATAGTTTCCTATTGCATGGAAAACAATATTAAAATCGCCGTACCAAAATGTAAGGATAATCACAAAATGGATTTTTATTATTTTGATTCGCAAAGCAGGCTTGAAATATCACCATTCGGCATATACGAACCTGTTCCTGATGAAAGCACATTAGTAAATAATTTTAATAATGCCATTTGTATTGTTCCTGCACTTGCATATGATAAAAATGGATACAGACTTGGTTATGGCGGTGGATTCTATGATAGCTTTATGGAAAAACATGAGAATATTACCGCATTGGGAATATGTTACAGTGATAATTTTTTAGATTCATTACCAAGGGAACCTCACGACAGATGTGTTGATCTGATCGTTACGGATAGATTTACGGAGGATTTATCAAATGGATAACAGACGTAATTCAGACAGAGATAAGATACTTGAAGAAATACTGGATAATGTTACCAGTGACAGAAAGAAAGCATCATCAGCAGGTATTTCCTCCAAAAATGTGAACCAAAAAGCTGTTGTTAAAGGGAGAAAGGCAGTATCTCAGGCATATACGCAAAGTGCAGCTATACCTGCACATAATGAGAATAATAAAACTATTGACCCGGTATTGCCTGATAAAACAAGGCCTGATCAGATGGATAATGTAACTGACAAAAAGAATAATACAACCTTAAAGTCATCAGATAAAAGTAAATCTGAATCTGAGGATAGCAAAGCTCGCAATAAAGAGAATAAAAAAGCTTCTAAAGAAAAAGCATCAGTTCATACCATAGCGCAGGATAAGCCAACAGCAAGAGACATTATAGAACACACAATACAAACGGATGCTTTTAAAGATATTCCTGTAGAAATGGGCAGCTATTCCCCTGATAATAATACTGACAGGATCAAAACAGCAACTAATCCAATAAATAAAACTCATGCTGCAAAAGCAACAAAGCGTAAAAAGAAAAGAAAAAAAAATTCAGCAAGACTTCCGGTTGTTCTTATACTTACCACTCTTATAGTTACTATCTCTGTGGTTCTTTCGATCATGATAATAGCAGTTGGACGAGATATGCTTGCAATTGGCAAAGGCGATTCACTTAAAATGATAACTATCCCTCATGGTGCTACTACAAAGGATGTTGCTAAAATACTCGAAGATGAAGATATTATAGATATTCCAAGGGCTTTTGAAATTTTTGCTAAATTCAATGGATCAGATGATGCATTTATACCTGGACAATATGAGATAAGCTCGGGAGATGCCTACGAAACAATTATAAATAAGCTTATTAAAGGTAAGGATGAAAATCGTGAAACGGTTGATATTACTTTTGTCGAAGGCATAAGTGTATATGATGCTGCCAAGCTCCTTCAGGAGAAAAAAGTTTGTGATGCGGAACGATTTCTGTATTATTTTAATGCGGGAGGGTTCGGCTTCAAATTTGAAGAGCAGCTTCCAAAATCAACCGCCAATAAGTTTTATCGTATGGAAGGGTATTTGTGGCCTGATACGTACAAATTCTATGTTGACAGTGAACCTGAATCTGTTTGTATGAAGATATATCAGAACTTTCAGGATAAAATGAAGCCTGAGTATTATACACAAATGAAGAAAATGGGAATGACACTGGATGAAGTAATAACTCTTGCTTCTATAGTTCAGGCTGAAGCTCCCGATGCAAAATCTATGAAAATGGTAGCTTCTGTATTTGAGAACAGACTTGCAGATCCCGACAAATATCCTAAACTCCAATCGTCACCGACCACTTACTATGTAGAAGAAATAATTAAACCTAATATGCAGATAGAATCTACAGCTATATGTGATGCCTATGACACCGATAAGGCAAATGGACTTCCTCCGGGGGCTATAGGCAACCCGGGGCAGGATGCAATTGAAGCGGTACTGTACCCGTCCAAGACAGATTACTACTTCTTTGCAGCTGATATCGACACTAAGGAGATATACTACGCTAAAACAAATGAGGAGCATGAAGAAAATCTGGCTGAGATTAATGGCACAAGCACTGATGAAGACGAGGAAAATGCTGAAGAAGGCTACAATGAGGATGAATACTATGAATAATAAATTTAAAAATTTAGAGTTGCTTTCCCCGGCAGGAGATATGGAGCGCTTTGAAGCAGCCATAAACTACGGTGCAGATGCTGTATATTTAGCAGGAAAGAACTTTGGTATGAGAGCATCACCGGATAATTTTACATTTGAACAGCTAATTGAGGCTGTACAAAAAGCCCATGATAAGAATATAAAGGTTTATCTTACTTGTAACACTCTTCCACGTAACAATGAAATACCGGGATTTGAGGATTTTATAATAAATGTTGAAAAGTGTGGTGTGGATGCGGTTATTGTTGCCGATCTGGGACTTCTTTCCCTTATAAAAAAATATACTCCGGAAATGGAAATACATATGTCAACTCAGACTGGTATTGTCAATTATGCTACAGCTAATACTTTATATGATATGGGTGTAAAGCGGGCAGTGTTAGCGAGAGAATTGTCCATTGAGGAGATAAAAGGCATTCGTGACAGGATACCTGCTAATATGGAACTTGAGGTATTTGTGCATGGGGCTATGTGTGTGTCTTTTTCAGGCAGATGCCTCCTCTCCCAGTATCTTGTAAACCGTGATGCCAACAGAGGTGAATGTGCTCAGCCATGCAGATGGGGTTACCATCTTATGGAAGAAAAACGAGATGGTCTTTATTTTCCTATATTTGAGGATGAAAAAGGTACATATATTCTTAATTCTAAAGATCTTTGTATGATCGATCACATTGACAAGCTTGCTGATGCCGGTGTTACAAGCCTTAAGATTGAGGGCAGAGCAAAGTCAGCATACTATGTGGCTGCAGTGACAAATGCTTATAGAATGGCTGTAGACTGGCATATTGAGCATGATAATGAACCGTTACCCGATTGGATAAAGGATGAGGTTTTTAAGGTAAGTCACCGAAAGTATTGTAATGGCTTTTTCTTTGGCAGACCCGAGGACAGTCAGTACTATGAAACCGGGGGTTATGTAAGAAATTATGATGTTGTTGCAGTTATAGACGGATGCGAGAATGATGTTGTTTATGCAACACAACGAAACAGATTCTTTGCAGGTGATGAATTAGAGGTAATGTCTCCGGGGGAGAAGCCTATATTAATAAAACCGGATAAATTTTTTAATGAAAATGGTGAAGAGATCCAAACTATAAATCATGCTATGATGAAATTCAGTTTTAAGTCAAAAGAAAAATTTAATTCCGGCTCAATAATAAGAAAAAATCTGCAAGTTTCGTAGTTATGTGCCTTAAAAAAATCAACAATCTTTACTTCCAAAATCTGTAAAAAATAAGACTTGACTTTTTCCTATAATATGTTATAATACTATATGTAGTGTTTTGAAGATAAAAAAACACTACATATTGTGTTTTGGAGGGTTTATAATGAAAATTATTAAACGCAGCGGTACTGAAGTAGAATTTGATATTGAAAAGATCATCAGTGCTGTAAGAAGGGCAAATAAGGAAGTTGTTGAAAATGACAGATTGACTAATGAACAGATAGACAGCATTTCCGAAAACGTTGAAAGAATACTTAAATCTGTTAATCGCACCTTCAATGTTGAGGAAATACAAGATCTTGTTGAAAATGAGATAATGAATCTTAAATTCTTTGAGGTTGCCAGGAAGTATATCACATATAGATATAAAAGATCTCTTGTCAGAAAATCCAACTCTACCGACAAGCAGATATTAAGTCTTATAGAATGCAATAATGAAGAAGTAAAGCAGGAAAATTCCAATAAAAATCCGGTTATCAATAGCGTTCAACGTGACTATATGGCAGGAGAGGTCAGTAAAGATATTACAAAGCGTTTTCTGCTTCCGGAGGATATAGTAAGAGCTCATGAGGAGGGCATAATCCATTTTCATGATTCCGATTACTTTGCTCAGCATATGCACAATTGCTGCCTTGTTAATCTGGAAGATATGCTGCAAAATGGAACGGTCATAAGTGAGGTCATGATCGAAAGGCCAAAGAGCTTTTCTACTGCTTGCAATGTTGCAACCCAGTGCATAGCTCAGATCGCAAGCTCACAGTATGGAGGACAAAGTATAACTCTTTCTCATCTTGCTCCTTTTGTTAATGTGAGTCGTATAAAGGCACGTAAGCTTGTTACGCAGGAGTTTCGTGAAGCCGGACTTGACTTGAATGAGAATGAAATTAACAAAGTAGCCGAGTTGAGAGTTCGTGAAGAGATCAAAAGGGGAGTACAGATAATCCAGTATCAGGTCATAACTCTTATGACAACTAACGGACAAGCTCCATTTATTACCATATTTATGTATCTTGATGAAGTAGAGGAAGGTCAGACAAGGGATGATCTGGCTTTGATAATCGAGGAAATGCTCAGACAAAGGATACTTGGTGTCAAAAATGAAAAGGGAGTTTATATTACCCCTGCTTTCCCGAAGCTTATATATGTCCTGGAGGAAGATAATATACACGAAGGCTCGAAATACTGGAATATCACAAAATTAGCTGCTGAATGTACTGCTAAAAGAATGGTGCCGGATTACATCTCTGAAAAGAAAATGCTTGAATATAAGATCGATAAGAATGGCAATGGTCACTGTTATCCTTGTATGGGTTGCAGAAGCTTCCTTACACCATATATTGACAAGGAAGGGAATCCAAAGTACTATGGAAGATTCAATCAGGGAGTTGTAACTATAAATTTAGTTGATGTTGCGTGTTCCTCCAAAAAGGATCCGGAAGCTTTCTGGGATATATTTGATGAAAGACTTGAATTATGCAGACGAGCTCTAATGCATCGTCATGAAAGACTTTTGGGTACTCCCTCTGATGTGGCACCAATACTTTGGCAGTACGGTGCTTTGGCTCGTCTTAAAAAGGGCGAAAAGATAGACAAGCTTCTATTTAATGGTTATTCCACCATATCTTTGGGATATGCCGGACTATGCGAATGTACTCGTTATATGACCGGTAAATCACATACCGAAGAGGGCGGTACAGAATTTGCTCTTAAAGTCATGCAACGTATGAATGATGCTTGCAGGATGTGGAAGGAACAAACTAAAATTGATTTCAGCGTTTATGGTACTCCTCTTGAATCGACAACATATAAATTTGCTAAATGTCTTCAAAAGCGTTTTGGTCTCATTAAAGGGGTAACTGATAAAAACTATATCACAAATAGCTATCATGTTCATGTTACTGAAGAAATAGATGCATTTACTAAGCTGACCTTTGAATCAAAGTTTCAGAGGCTTTCTCCCGGCGGTGCGGTTAGCTATGTTGAAGTACCTGATATGCAGAACAATATTGATGCCGTTTTAGCAGTAATGAAGCATATTTATGATAATATTATGTATGCTGAGCTTAATACAAAGAGTGATTATTGCAGCTGCTGTGGATATGATGGCGAAATTATTATAGTAACAGATAAAGACGGTAAATTAATATGGGAATGTCCTAACTGCGGTAATAATGATGAAGACCAGATGAATGTTGCACGACGTACTTGTGGGTACATTGGTACTCAGTTCTGGAATCAAGGCAGAACTCAAGAGATCCGAGAAAGAGTAATGCACTTATAATAGGGGAGTGTTGAGCTTGAATTACGGTATCATCAAAAAAACTGATATTGCTAATGGTTTGGGTGTTAGGGTATCATTATTTGTTTCAGGTTGTACGCATCATTGCAAGGGCTGCTTTAATCAGGAGACATGGGATTTTAATTATGGCTGCGAGTATACTGCTGCCACACAACAGGAGATACTGGATGCTGTTGCTCCATCTTATATTGCCGGACTTACACTCATAGGAGGGGAGCCATTTGAGCCTGTAAATCAGAGAGTTCTGATAGGACTTGTCAAGGAAATTAAAAATCTCTATCCGGATAAAAATATATGGTGCTATACCGGATATACTTATGAAAAGGATCTTTTGTCTCCAAGCTGTGCAAGGTGTGAGGTTACAGATGAACTGTTGAGTTTAATAGATATACTTGTAGATGGAGAATTCATGATTGAAAAGAAAAACCTGATGCTGAAATTCAGGGGTTCGGAGAATCAGCGTATCATTATGTGCAAAGAATCATTTAAAACAGGAAAACTGATACTTTCAGAGTTGAATTATTGACATTTGCAGCTATTGATGTCCCAATTAAATCTTGAAGATTTATGCGAAGAATTAAGGCAACACCGCACAAAGACCGCTGGAAGCTTTGCACGTCAT
>CACZQG010000015.1 GCA_902783235.1 uncultured Ruminococcus sp. | reverse complement strand
CTTTTTTGGCTGACATTTTTTGCGTATTGATCAGACTAAGCCTGAGCCATAAATAAATCACCCTTTTAGCTGCTCTTCGTGCTCACCACAGCCGAACCCATGAGAGTACGAGCGAAACTAAAAGTCTTTGCCAAGCTTTCTTCAGAAAGCGGAGCGAAACTAAAAGTCTTTGCTAAGCTTTCTTCAGAAAGCGACTCTAAGAGCGTATTTTACAATATATTATCTTATCTTGGTACCTGCCGGTACGTCATCGCTGAGGAATACCACCTGAGCCTTACCGTCGGGCATATCGGCAGCGCATATCATGCCCTGGCTTTCCTCTCCGCAGAGCTTTACGGGTTTAAGGTTTGCAACTATCATTACGGTTTTGCCTACCAGCTCCTCCGGCTTATAGAATTCAGCGATACCGGAAACGACCTGTCTGCCGCCCATACCGTCGTCAAGCTGCAATTTCAGAAGCTTTTTGGATTTTTTCACCTTTTCGCAGGCTTTTACCTTGGCAGCACGAAGCTCCGTTTTGAAGAACTGATCAATGTCTATTTCCGGTTCAAGCACGATATTCTGCTGTTCAGCCTGTGCCTTGGCAGCATTTTCCTCTATTATTTTATTCAGCTCATCTATTTCCTTTTCCGTGTCAATTCTGGGGAATAGAGCCTCACCCTTTTTAACGGTCACTGTTTGTGAGAGAACGCCGAAGCTTGCTGCGTTTTCGTAAGTAACATCATTTTCTCCTGCGCCTATCTGTTCCCAGACCTTTGGCATAGTAGTAGGCATAAAGGCACTGAGGAGAGTAGAGACTATTCTTATTGCCTCCAACAGGTTATAGAGTACGGCTGCAAGTCTGGGCTTGTTTGCCTCATCTTTAGCAAGTACCCAGGGAGCTGTTTCGTCAATGTACTTATTTGCACGGGACACCACATTGAATATTTCGATAAGGGCGTTTTGTATCTTGCTTTCCTCCATAGCGGCATCTGTTTTTTCACGGAGTGAGGAGCACAGTGCTATAAGGTCGTCATCAAATTCACCCGGCTGCTTGTTTTCGGGAAGTGTACCGCCGAAATATTTTTCCACCATAGCCACAGTACGGGAAACCAGATTTCCCAGACCGTTTGCCAGGTCGGAGTTGATACGGTTTATCATGATCTCGTTGGAGAAGGAGCTGTCCGAACCCAGAGCCATTTCACGGAGTATATGGTATCTTATGGCATCTGCGCCGTATCTCTCACCCAGTATAAAGGGATCGACCACATTGCCCAGGGATTTACTCATCTTCTGACCGTTAAATGTGATCCAGCCGTGTACAGCCAGATGCTTTGGCAGGGGAAGCTCCAGAGCCATAAGCATTGCAGGCCATATGATAGCATGGAAACGCATAATGTCCTTGGCTACCATATGGGTATCGGCAGGCCAGTATTTGTCAAAATCCTTGTAGGCACTGTTTTCGTAGCCCAAAGCGGTGATATAGTTGGAAAGTGCGTCTATCCAAACATATACTACATGATCCGGGTCGAAGGTGACGGGTATGCCCCATTTGAAGCTTGTACGGGATACGCACAGATCTTCAAGACCGGGCTTTATAAAGTTGTTTACCAGCTCCACAGCTCTTGTTTTCGGACGCAGATAATCTGTCTCCGTCAGGAGCTTTTCTATTCTGTCCGCAAAGGGGGACATTTTGAAGAAGTAGGCTTCCTCCTTGGCTTCAACTACATCTCTGCCGCAGTCGGGACATTTGCCGTCCTTTAGCTGTGAATCCGTCCAGAAGCTTTCACAGGGTGTGCAGTACTTGCCTGAATATTCACCCTTGTAAATGTAGCCCTTATCGTAAAGTGCCTTGAATATTTTCTGTACCGCCTCAACGTGATAGTCGTCTGTAGTCCTGATGTATCTGTCATAGCTGATGTTCATATAGCTCCATAGCTTCTTGAATTTCTCGACTATCCCGTCCACATACTCCTTTGGCGTTATGCCGGCTTCCGCTGCCTTCTGCTCTATTTTAAGACCGTGCTCGTCTGTACCTGTAAGAAACATGACATCGCAGCCCTGCATTCTCTTGTATCTCGCTATTGAGTCGCAGGCAACTGTTGTGTAACAGTGACCAATGTGGGGATTTCCCGATGGGTAATAGATGGGTGTGGTGATAAAGAATGGTTTCTTGTCCATTTTTCTTCCTCCTGATTCTAATGTTGTCATTACTATTATACTACATTTTCCCCGATTTGTAAACGAAATATTTTATTTTTTACACTTTTATATAACGCTTTTTTGAAAAAAAGCTTGGCAAAAAACTTTTATTTTCGCTCATACTTCCGCTGTAATTGCAGCTGTGAGCACGAAGAGCAGCTATAAAGCGTGAATTAAAAATCATTTCGCTATAAAAGCATTGTGTATATCTATATTTGGCTTGGATATCAATAAAGCGTATGGCGAAAAAACCGACCTGACCTCCGGTCGGTTTTTTCAGTCCTCTGACCTCCCCCACACAAAAAAGAAACACCCCCCGGTTAAGGGGAGCGTTTCCTCATGATAAGGGATAATTGTAAGAATTTGTCATTAGTTAGT
>CACZQG010000014.1 GCA_902783235.1 uncultured Ruminococcus sp. | reverse complement strand
CATATTTCAGAGAATCAGAATGAGATCGAACTGGTAAAGGAGCTTTGTCCAAAAGCTGAAGGCTATGCTCATGCTTACGATATTCACGGACTTCTTGGAAGAGATAAAAAAGGTGAGACATATAAAACTGTAATGGCACACTGTGTCTATCCCGAAAAGAATGATTTATGCAGAATAAAGGATAACGGCGTATTCATTGCCCATTGTCCGGCTTCAAATACCAATCTTTCTTCCGGTATCGCACCTGTAAGAAAACTCATGGAGAAAAATATAAAAGTGGGACTGGGGAGCGATGCAGCAGCAGGACATACTATATCGATATTATCGGCTGTGGTTGATACTGTACAGATGTCCAAAATGTTTTACAGGCTTATTGATAAGCGTAAAGCTCCACTTTCATTCAGTGAGGCTTTCTATCTGGCAACACTGGGCGGCGGAGCGTTTTTCGGGAAAGTCGGAAGTCTGGATAAGGGCTATGAATTTGATGCAGTTGTGCTTGACGATAGCTTTGATCCCTGCGCTGAGGATACTCCTCTTAAACAAAGACTGGAAAGATTTGCATATCTTTCTCTTGATACGATAGGAGTTGCAGCAAAGTTTGTAAGGGGAAAAAGGATCTATTCCAAGTCAAAGCCGTATCTTGACTGATCCGAAATTCAGTGCAGCAACAGCTGATATATAAATGGGAGCAATGCTCATCAGGACGTATGCAATCGTCCGATCAGATCAAGCCTGCTTATGATGCTTTGCTTCCGTTGCAATGTCGTATTTACTGAAAATTATAGTTGCGATTTGTGACTTATCACGAACTGTGGGTCAGAAGCTTTAGCGTTTTGTGATTTCTCTGACAGTTGAAAAGAAAAGTGAATTATTGGAAAAATTGCTTTTTTTCATTGAATTTCAAATAAACAGTTGACAGTTTATAGTAAATATGGTACAATATAAAGTGACGAAACTGTAATCATTTCGGATATTTCATATGGATATGCTGAAATGGTATTATCAATAGAAAGGATCGTATTCGTTATGGCTGAAATAGTATCTAAAAAGAAAAAATTACTTGTTGCAGGAGCAAAGCAAAACATAGTAATGGATTTTATAAACCATTCTGATATTTACTTTAAGGCACTAAGTACCACTCCAAGCTGGAATGATCTCTCACTGCACTTTGAGATGTATGAACCGGACGGATATCTTCTTTTCCCAGATACATCAGATGATGATATGGTTTCTCAGATCAATAAGCTGAAAAGTGATGAGGTTTATAATAAATGCCCCATATTTATATGTGCACCAATGGACGTTTGCGGAGCAATTCAGCGAAGCAGTCCCAGACTGGTGGATCTTATGCTTAAAAGACCGGTCTCGGCCGATAACCTTTCTCTTCGTATACTCAAGTATTATGAGGATCTTGCCAAGCAGAAGGAAAAGGAAGCGCAGAGACTTGCTGCACAGGCTGCTGCAAATTCAACAGTTGACTATATAGATCCTAACCTGGCACCATCAGAACGTAAGAAGACCATACTCATCGTTGATGATGATAAAACGATCCTTAAAATGCTCAAATCTGCTCTGGAGGAGCATTATGAGGTCACAGCTATGGTCAACGGCGTTTTGGTCAAAAAGTATCTTGATTCCAAGCCTGCTGATCTTATTCTGCTTGATTATGAAATGCCGATCAAGACCGGTGCGGAGGTCATGCGTGATATAAGATCCGACGAGAGATACAAGGATATCCCCATATGCTTCCTTACAGGTGTTGCAGAGCGTGATAAGATCATGGAGATCCTGTCATTGAAACCTGCTGCTTATATGCTGAAGCCGGTCAATATGGAAGCTTTGCTTGCCACAATCAGTAACCTGATAGACTGATCCTTAATTGGTGATAGAAAATGTATTGAATTACTGCATTTTCATTACAATTACTTATAACTTACTTGTAAAAGGAAGTGAAGCACAATGGATAATGCTTATCTAACCGATCTTATTGATCCGGATATATTACAGATGATCCAGGATGATTTTTCCGACACTATGGGAGTTGCGGCACTCACAACGGATCAATATGGAATGCCGGTAACAGAGCCATCCAATTTTACGGATTTCTGTATGAAATATACAAGAGAATCGGAAATTGGTCAAAGCAGGTGTATGCGATGTGATAAGTCAGGCGCTGAGATGACTCTGAACACAAAAAAACCTTATTGCTATTACTGCCATGCCGGACTTATGGATTTTGCGGCACCTATAATGCTGGGTGACAAAATAGTCGGCAGCTTTATAGGCGGTCAGGTTCTTCCGGCTCCACCCGATCTTGACCAATTCAGAAAGATAGCTCAGGAGTTGGGTATTGATGAACATGATTATATTGAGGCTGTTCAGAATGTTAAGATCATAAAGCCCTCACAATTGCAGAAGGCAGCGGATTTTCTCGGTGTTGTTGGAAAATGCCTGTCATTTATGGCATTTCATACATATGAGCTGAACAAGTCCAATATTGAGCTTGAAAAGGCATCACGCATGAAAAGTGATTTTCTTGCAAATATGTCTCATGAGATAAGAACACCTATGAATGCTGTTATCGGTATGGTAGACCTGGCTCTCAGAGAAGATATGTCATATACTGCCAAAAAATATATGCATCAGATCAAGTCATCCGCTAAAAATCTTCTTGTAATCATAAACGATATTCTGGATTATTCAAAGATCGAATCCGGTAAAATGGATATCATCAATGTGGCGTATGAGCCGTTGTCTATAATAAATGATCTGTCCAGTATCGCTTTCAGCAGGATAGGAACAAAGGATATTGAATTTACCATAGATGTTGATCCTGATATGCCTCAGCTGATTTTCGGTGATAATGTAAGAATTCATCAGATATTGTTGAATCTTATAACAAATGCCATAAAGTTTACTCAACAGGGCGAGGTACACCTGGCAATTCATTATGAACGTGAAAGTGATGAAACTGTTATAATGAAAGCGGCTGTCAACGACACCGGTATGGGTATCAAGCCCCAGGATATTGAAAAGCTTTTCCGTTCCTTCAAGCAGGTGGACAGCAAGAGAAACAGAAATATTGAAGGTACCGGTCTGGGTCTTGCCATATGCAAGCAGCTGCTGGATCTTATGGGGGGCAAGATTTCAGTTAAGAGTGAATTTGGCAAGGGAAGTTCATTCTTCTTTGAGGTGCCGCAGAAAATAATTGATAAAACACCGGCTATCCCGGCTCTTACCAAGAATATCAAAGTTGGTATGCTTGTAAGCAGTGGTTATGTAAGAAATCAGCTTATCAAGGATCTGAAACGTGTATCCGCAATTCCTGTTACTCTCAGTACCATAGATAACCTTGATGAGGTGGAATACGACAATATTGTTGTTGAAAAATCATTCTTTACCGATTCCATCAGAAAGCTGCTTGAAAAGCATCCTGAGATTCCATGTACGGTAATAGGCAACTTCGGAAGTCCCAATGATATAGAAATGCCTTCTGTAAAGTTTATTCAAAAGCCTGTATACTCTTTGGGGCTTTACAATGCTCTGGGCTTTACAAACTTTATGCTCAATACAGCCGGCAGTGAAATGGACGACTTTACCTTTGTAGCACCAGAAGCAAGAGTACTCATAGTTGATGATAATGCTGTAAATCTTACAGTAGCCAAGGGACTTATAGAACCATTGCATATGCAGGTGGATACCGCTGAAAGTGCGGCACAGGCTATTGAAATGGTATGCAATATCAAATATGATCTGATCTTTATGGATCATATGATGCCTGAGGTCGATGGTGTTGAAGCAACTCATATAATTAGACGTATGCTTCCAAGCTATAATGAAACACCTATCATCGCCCTTACTGCTAACGCTGTAAGCGGTGCAAAGGAAATGTTCCTGGCTGAAGGTATGAATGATTTTGTTGCGAAGCCAATTGAGATCAGTGATATCGTTACAAAGCTGAGAAAATGGCTGCCCCAGGATAAGATAATGCCGGCTGACAAGTTTGAGGGAGGTGAATCTGAAACACCTGCGTCAGAAATGCCAAGCATCAGGGATATTGAAGGGCTTAACACTGAAAAAGCTATTTCTATGCTGGGCAGTGAAAAGCTTTATTGGACAGTTCTGCGTGAGTATTATACCAACATTGGCAAGAATTCACAATCAATACAGGATCATTTTGATAATGAAGAGTGGAGTGAATATACTATTGAAGTCCATGCCCTTAAATCCGCATCCCGTCAGATAGGTGCTGAGGAGCTTGGTGAGCACGCATTTGAGCTTGAAATGGCTGGTAAAGAGAATAATATCGACCTTATCAAGAAAAAAACGGCAGCTATGCTGGACGAGTATAAAGCACTTACGGATATATTGGCTCCCATGTTCCCGGATCTGGCAGATGTTAAAAAAGGTTATGCTGACAGAGAAACTATTTCCGAATTTCTGGATAAGCTGCGTGAAGCAATTGGCGACTTTGACATTCTTTGTATTGATGAGATAATTGACGAAATGAGCTCATTTGAGTATCATAAGACTTGCCTTGATTATTTTGATCAGTTGAAGGAAAAGATTGAGGAAAGTGATTTTGATGCCTGTCTTGAGATCATGGATAAATGGACGGGATGTATAGAAAAGTGTCAGTATTTTAGCAGAACACCAAAAGATGTTACGCTGAATATGCTTAAAACTCTTCAAAATGCACTTAATAATTTCGATATGGATCAGATTAATTACGCTATATCCGAACTTTCCAAGAATCAATATCCACAGAATCAGCAGGAGATATTAGAGCAAATAACCGATTATGTTAAGGAAAATGCTATTGATAACTGTTTTGAGCTTGTTGCATCATGGCGTGATATATTAAAGTAATGTATCTATATATTTTAATATGCAGGGGCAATTGTTTTTATATTGGCATTGCAGCCGATCCCGAACAGAGACTCAGACAGCACCTAGGAATTATTAAGGGCGGTGCAAAATACACGGTAAGTCATCCTGTCGAGTGTGTAGCTGCAATATGGAAGGATGTTTCCGGAGAGTATGCAAGAAAGGCGGAATATCAACTAAAACATAGGCTTACGCATACTGACAAGCTTAGATTATGTGCAGATCAGAGCCTTACCTTCTCGGAGTTTTGTATAGATATTCCGGATGAAGCTTTTGAATACATGGATCCTACACCCCTTAATGAAAAATATGCATTAAAAAAGCCCTCACATGATTGAATCTCATGTGAGGGCTAATTTACTTGCCTGGATAATAACACAGGTATGATCCACGGTAGCATACACTATCTGTTTCTCAGCTTGTTTCCGCATTTACTGCAGAATGATGATCCGGCACGATTTTTGTTGCCGCATTTTGTACAGAAAACAAACTCTTTTACAGGGGCTGCGGTTTTATTCTCAGATTTTGAAGTGGCGGAAACAGTTTTCTTGATATCATTGTCTGACTGTTGAGCTGACCTATTTGAAACAGAGTCGGATATGTTGTCTTCCGGATCATCAGGAGTGATGTTATTGTAGGTTTGTGGCCTTGCCCATACACTGTTATCTTCATTTGTGCTGTTTACATTTACATTGACTGGATCATCCGAAGTATTTGTTATGCTTATATTATCAGCAGGTACTGTATCAATGACAGGTGCAAATTTTGTATTTGACAAGTCCGATGAGGAAGGGCTCGGTACCTGATCAACTGCGCTTTCCGTTTTGACAACATTGCCAGATGCAGCTTCGGTATTTGCGGCAGTGATCTTTTCAGTTGTTACCTGCTTTACTATAATTGAGGCTATAAGCAATAAAACTCCGATACCTGTAAGTACACCTGCTGTAATGCAGAATGGAGAAATAAGCTTGCCTATGGGTATATTCTCAAATGCCGATGCAGAATTGAACACTATAATCGGGATCGATGTGAGTATTAGTATAACAGCTGACGGAGCTGTAAGAGCAATACTATACCATCTTAGAGCAGACATCATACGCCTTCCATTGAATCGATATACCAACAGCCACTGAATAAGCAGTATAATGGCAAGTATTACAAGGAAGCAAACATAGTAGAAGGAAAAGTATGACTTGATATATCCCGAAAAGAACCATCCCGAAAGATGCTCTTTAGAAAACTTAGCAAGGTCATCAAGCCCGGATAGGTTATCCTTGAGTTCGTCCTTGTCCGGCTCTAAAAAGTTCAGACCTGCTTCATTGTAAAGAAGAGAACTGTTTTTGTCAATAAGATCAATGATATCCTTGGAATCTATGGTGACAATATCTCCTTCATCCATAAGGAAATCCTGTATGCCATGTATCTTATCGATCAAGAAATCCTTTATGAAAGGATCCTCCAGTATGTTATCTACATTTTTAACAGATATTCGCTCATCATCAATGTACTTGTTATATACCCATTTATCCAGCTTTAATCTGTCACCTGAGTCGTCTGTGACCTCTATATCTTTAAGATCAATACTTTTAACCGTTTCAGCAAGCAAGTCATTGTTGACAATGTGCCGCAGTGAAATGGATAGTATTAATGCAATGACTGTTCCTACCATGAGAATGGTACAGATAATACTGTTTATAAGTACACCGCCCCCATTTTTATTTGGAGCTGTTTCGCCGCAGCTGCAAATCTCCTTTGCATACACAGTCTTGCCGCAGTTTTTACAATTCATAATTATTCCCCTTTATCAAAAATACAGTATTCTAAAAGAATACTATGAATTTACTATTATTGCCATAATGCAATAATTATATTATATCACAGCATTGAAAGAATGTCAATCAAATGGATGCAGCCTTAACTCATCCAACCTTGATTTTTTTATGAATAAGTGATATAATATTACCATTGATCCCCCAGCTAAATTCCTTGATTTTCTGTTTGTGGAGTATTGGTTGGTAATGTTTAATTGGAGGAGCAATTTGATCAATAAGAGCAGAGTACGACTTGCTCTGTTTTTGATTATTAAGGCAACACCGCACAAAGATCGCTTGAAAGCATTGCACGTCATCTGCAAATGCCATTGGGGTACGCCGGTATGCCTGCATAGATTTTGTACAATCTAATGAAAAATCTGACGGTAAATTTGACGCACAATCTATGTGCAGTATTGCCCTGAGGACTTAATTGGGATATCAATAGGTTTGGTACGGCTAACTTATTAGGAGGAGATAGTATTGGCAAGGAAAAAATTTGATGTAAAAGGCATGATGTGTGTAGTATGCCAATCTCATGTAGAAAAGGCTGTGCAAAATGTAAAAGGAGTCAGGAACGTTAATGTCAATCTTTTGCAAAACAGTATGGTAGTTGAATTTGATCCGAAAATAACTGATACGGACATAATAGCTGCTGCAGTAGCAGATGAAGGATACGAAGCATATGCAGTAGAGGAGGGGATAGAAAAAAAAGATCAAAACCGTCATAGAGGTGTTCTCAAACGGCTTGTGATCTCTTTATGCTTTTTGCTTCCATTATTCTATATATCTATGGGAAGAATGATAGGGTTTCCGCTGCCGGAGATATTCACCCGGAATGAACATCTTCCTTTTTACGCATTGACTCAGCTTGTACTAACTGTACCGATTGTTATACTGAATTTTCATTACTTTAAAAACGGTTTTCGTAATCTGGTGCGGCGTTCGCCAAATATGGACAGCCTCATTGCTTTGGGGGCATCTGCCGCTTTTTTGTACAGTTTATATATTACCGGTCTTATAATAGGTTATACTGCAAATAAAAGCTATGAAAGCGCTCATCATGTTTTGCATGGACTGTATTTTGAATCCTGCGGAATGATACTAACACTTATCACTGTCGGAAAATATCTTGAATCCAGAAGTAAAAGCAAGACCACAAATGCTATAAAAAAGCTTATAAGTCTTGCTCCAAAAACAGCTCTTGTAGAACGTGACGGAAAGGAAGTAAGCATTCCGGCAGATGAAATAAGACCCGGTGATATATTTCTTATGCGTACAGGTGGGTCAGTCCCCTGTGATGCTACTGTAATAGAGGGGAACTGCACGGTAGATCAGTCTGCACTGACAGGTGAAAGTATACCTGTTACAAAAAAGGTGGGAGACAGGCTAATGAGTGCCTCTGTATCGGTTGGCGGATTCGCTAAATGCCGATGCGATAAATCGGAAGGAGATTCAACATTGGCGCAGATGATAGCTCTTGTAGAACAAGCTTCCGCATCCAAGGCACCCGTTGCACGTCTTGCAGACAGGATCAGCGGTGTGTTCGTTCCTATCGTTATGAGTATTGCAGTTATTGCAGCGGCTGTATGGCTTATTCTGGGAAAGGATCTGTCCTTTGCTGTCAATACTGCCATATCAGTTCTTGTGATATCCTGTCCTTGTGCACTGGGTCTTGCTACTCCCACTGCAATAATGGTGGGAACAGGCAGGGGAGCACAGCTTGGTATTCTTGTAAAATCTGCCGAAACACTGGAGACGGCTCATTCGGTAACAGCTGTACTGTTGGATAAGACAGGGACCTGTACAGAGGGTAAGCCATCAGTAACAAAGATCCTGAAGGCAAATGATGTTACGGAAGATGAGTTTCTTTCATTTATATATACAGCTGAAAAAAGGTCGTCTCATCCACTTGCAAAGGCGATAACTGCATACTGTATTGAAAGGCAGGCTGTTGAACTTTCATTTACAGATTATTCTGAACCTGATGGGGGAATAACAGCAGAAGTCAACAGTAAAAGGCTGCTTATAGGTAATAAACGGCTTATGGAGGAAAATGGTATAGAAACAGCATTATTTGAAAATACTGCCTGTGAGCAGGCGGAAAAAGGTGCTGTACCGCTTTATTGTGCTGCAAATGGAGAGATAGTGGGGCTTGTTATATGCTCTGATAAAATAAGACCTGCATCAGGTGCTGCTGTGGAACAGCTTCATAATATGGGTATACACACGGTAATGCTTACCGGTGATAATAAGCTGACAGCTGAGTCGGTGAAAAATGAGCTTGGTATAGACGAATGCTTTTCAGAGCTTCTTCCTGCCGATAAAACAAGGATCATAGAGGATATGCGTAAAGACGGCAGGATAGCTATGGTTGGTGACGGGATAAATGATGCACCTTCACTGGCAGCAGCTGATGTTGGCATTGCCGTAGGCGCCGGTCAGGATATAGCTATAGATTCGGCTGATATTGTACTGATGAAAAGTGATCTGTGTGATGTGGTAACTGCCTTGATGCTTAGCCGTCGTGTAATGAGGATAATCAAGCAGAATTTGTTTTGGGCACTCATTTATAATTCTATAGGTATACCACTGGCAGCAGGTGTATTTCTTCCGATTTTTGGATGGACACTTGATCCGATGTTCAGTGCGGCAGCTATGAGCATGAGTTCATTTTGCGTTGTTACCAATGCTCTAAGGCTGAATTGGTTCAAGGCGTAAAAAAGCACTGTAAAAAAAGTCCTATAATAGAATAAGAGAAAACAAGGTTTGCACTCCAGGCAGACCTTGTTTTCATATAAAGGAATATAAAATCAAAAAATATAAAAAATATATGGCGAAAAAGGTACTGCAAAGGTAACTATCAGATAATTTTCAAAATACAATCTATGATGCTGTATAATTAAACTTGACACAATCCGCAAAAACAAAGTATAATATTGATCCCCCAACTAAATCTTGAATTTTCTGCTTGTCTAAATACTGAACTTCTGCGTTGGAAAGGCTTGAAATATGCCAGCAT
>CACZQG010000013.1 GCA_902783235.1 uncultured Ruminococcus sp. | reverse complement strand
TGAGAATAAAAAGACCGAGCTGTTGAGCGACACCCAACAGCAGAAGCTGAAAAGCTTATCTCACGATAAAAAGCGGACGAGCCTTGCGGTCATGTTGAGCTATTATACGGGACTTCGTATCGGCGAGGTCTGCGGTCTTAAATGGGAGGATGTCGATTTGAAAAACGGAACGCTCTCGGTAAATCGGACGGTACAGCGTATTTATAACGGAAAGTCAAGCAAGGTCTGTGTCGGCGCACCAAAAAGCAAAAGTTCCGTCAGAGTAATACCGCTTCCAAAGGTCATAACTGAAACGCTTAAAAGATACAGGCATAACTGTTCGGGCTATGTATTGTCGGGTAATGAACAATTTGTAGAACCAAGAACGCTCCAGTACAGATTCAAGTCATACCTTAAAAAAGCAGAACTGCCGTCAATCAATTTCCATAGTCTCAGACATATGTTCGCTACCAACTGCGTAAAACTGGGATTTGATGTAAAGACACTTTCCGAAATACTGGGTCACTCATCGGTAGAAGTCACACTGAACCGTTATGTTCATTCGTCTATGGAGCGCAAAAGAGAGTGTATGCAGATGCTGAAATAAAGCCTTAGTCCGTCGGAAAGTTTGTCAGCAGGTTGCTTTGAATGGCGTAGATACGTTGTCTATACGGATAATAGCGTAAATGACCGTATTTTGCGAAAGAATATCTAAGGGTTATATTATCATTATATCTATCTTCACTACGTTTATTCAAGAATAACTACAAGCAAATCAAGTTTGTTATAAGAAAGGGTGAAATCAATATGAAAATAACAAGTTCTACATCAACCAAGAAATTTGTTGCATACACCTTAAAAACCTTAGCGGTATTGATGTCGATATTAATACTTTCGGGATGCTCCACAACCGGACTGAATAATATCGAACAGGAATTCCAAGATATTGTCGCAAATCAAGTTGATTCAGATAATGAGTATGTTCTCATGGTTAAACATGGATATAGATCTGACAATCCTAACTTAACATATGAACAAGCTTTTGAAAACTTCTTTGGCACTCCTCGATGGAAATACTTTAAGAGTACGGAAGGACAAGATGTAGTTGAGTTTACAGGCGATTGTACATATGATGGTAACGCCGTAAAAGCAAGGATACAGTTTATTGTTCATAAAGACGAAGGAACTTTTGAAATATATACCCTCGCTTTTAATGAGATACCACAAAATACACTCATCTTAGCAGCACTAATGGAAAAAGTATTCGGCGGAAGCGATGATATAACCAATACTAACAATAATGCTTATTCTAATAATACTAATCTTAAAAACTATACTGCCATAGAAACAGACACCAATATTATGCTCGGTGCAACCTATTCAAGCAAAGAAAAAGAAATATCTTTTAACTATCCAAGTGATTGGAGAACAGAAAAAGAAGATTCAGACAATATACAGGTTGCTTATGGCATTAATAAATCCAAACCTCAAGGGGCAGCGTTAGTGTTAAGGAGATGTGATAAGGGAACAATAGATGAAATGACAGATTATTATAATCAGGAATTAGCGGAAATAATAATGCCTTATATCAATAATTCGGCTTTTCTTTCTCAACTCAGTTATGGGATGACAGATATAAGTATTATTAATCTTAACCCTATTACGCTCGATAGTGTGAAGGCTTTTAGATTGGAATTAACGGGAAAACTGTATTACTATGGCGAAATGCATATGGTTGGCTATTTTTACGACACAAAGTATTCCGGTTATCAGTTGATGCTGATCTACTCAGATTCGGAAAGGACTAAGTATGAGCCTATAATCAATAAAATCATCGACAGCATAAGAATCAATATTGATGAAACTAAACCCGAACCACAAACAGAAGCTCCAACCGAAGAGCCTACCGAAATGTTAACGGAGGCACCTACTGAAAAGCCCACAGAAAAGCCTACAGAGCCGACTATCTCAGCTTCGAATCTAACAGGTTTATATATCAGCAATAGTTCCGTATACAATAATCTATCCGTATATGGTATCGGAGATACAATATACGTACAAGTATCCTATCATGCAGGGGCTTCTGTTAATGAAGGAGTAAACTGTTGGGGATATTTTATAGGATATGGAAAACTTAATAACAATGCAGTTGACTGTAATCTTTACCATGTATCTCAAACTATCTATTTATCATCAGGAACTCAAGAATGGGAATGGAACGAAACAGCGAATCAATACATTACATTTGATATTGATTCCGGCACGGCAATGTTACATATAGACACTGAAGAAAGTTTTATCTTCACCAAGAATGATTGCAGTATCTCAAACCCAATAGCTGGCGAAGTAAATATCGACGATGGTTGCCTTAACGTTCGTAATGGAGATAGTACAGATGCTGATATAGTCGGAACATTGAATAAAGGCGATAAAGTTTTGATACTTAACAGCAGTTCCGATTGGTATGTTGTATTATCAAATAATATTTTTGGCTATGTATATGTCGAGTACATCAAGCCGTATGGGTGATGTTTGTTAAATTGTTAATCAAAATCCTCTGCAGTTCGTCTGCCGAGGGGTATATAATTTTAATTTTTAAGACAGGAGTGATTTTTAATGAGCACAAGGAAAAAGAACACATCTAAAGTCATATCGTTTTTCACAGCGATAATGGTCTCACTTACTATGGTGGTGATACCGCCAAGTATAAGCCTTATTGAGGAAACAGTTTCGGCTGCTGATCTTGGTTCAAATTTGACAGAAGTTCCCTCGGGTTATACCGGTATCTACACTATTGATGACCTGTATGCGATAAGAAATAAGCCAAATGCAAATTATATCCTCATGAATGATATTGACATGACAAATGATACTGCACCGGGCGGTAAATGGGATATTGACGGTTATGGTTGGGTACCTATTGACAATTTCTCAGGAGACTTCAACGGAAACGGTCATGCTATTATTGGAATGAATATACACGGAAATGTTCCATATCAATATGTTGGATTGTTTGGTCTTGTTACTTGGAATAGAAGTGGACTGAATATTCAATACTTAAAAATGTTGGATGTAAATATTGATGTCAAGAATACAAGCGAATCGAAAATGTATGTAGGATCGATTTGTGGATGTTATAATCGAAATGGTATTTCCCAATGTTTAGCAACAGGTAATATCACAACTTCATTTAACGGAACTAATACATATGTCGGTGGAATATTGGGATTCAATGAGTATGAGTACAGTGCAATAGCTAACTGCTACAATGCAATTAATATCAATTGTGTAGGAGAAGCCAAATATACCGGTGGAATTGTAGGCTATTCGAGTAATGCAAGTCATTGCTATAACATAGGAAATATAACCGCAGATAAAGGAAGTAAGGGAGCTATTAAAGGTTATGGAACGGAAATGAGCTATTGCTTCTATCTTAATGGAACTTGTGAAGGTCAAGCTAATACTTCTGATAAATGCATGGGACTCTCTGTAGCTCAGATGAAAACACAAGCTACATACACCAACTGGGATTTTGATGAAACATGGATATTTGACAAAACCTCAAAGTATCCTTACCCTCAGTTAAGACACAATATGCAGTTCCCTGTTACAAGCGTTGAGCTTATTTCCGCACCGACTAAAACGACATATAACAAGGGTGAAAAGCTTGATGTTTCTGGCGGTAAGATAGAAGTAAAGCATGAATCGGAAAACTCAACAGCAGAACTTGATATTGAAGAAAGTATGCTTGGCAAGTATGATATGAACAAAATCGGAAAGCAAACAATATCCGTTTCATACTTGGATGTATCAACATCCTTTGAGATCGAAGTTTTGCCCGAGCCTGTAAAGAACTTTAAAATTGCAGAGCTTACAGAAGATCACGCTTACCTTACATGGGATAAGCTGTCGGGCGTTTCTGGATATTATATCTACAAGCGTAAGACTGATAATGATGAATGGCTTGGATACAAGAAACTATCGACCACAAGTCTGATAGACAATGAAGAAAACCTTACAACTGACTTTATGTATGCAATATCATCATATGTGATAGAAGATGGAACAGTATATAGAAGTGAGAAGACAGTTGTACAAAAGCCTGTTTATTTAGCCGATACAGAAATAATCATTGATGATATTATCTATGACGGTACTAAGCATCTTGTAGAGCCTACGATTCTGTACAATGGCAAAACATTGGAACAAGGCAAGGATTTCAATATTGTCGGCGGAGACTACTCTGTTACAAAGCCCGGAGAATACTCTATAGAGTTATCGGGTATCAATGATTATGCCGGAACTATTAAGGTGGATTTTAATGTAGTTTGCGACCACAAGCTCGACCATAAGACTTGGGGTAAATGCTCAATATGCGGAGAAATACCATATGTTGTAGATATTTCTAAAGCCAAGATAGAGGCTGAAGACGTTACGTTGTCCTCAGATAAAGACAACGATGGTTTCAGCATAAATGAAACAATTACCTATGACGGTGTTACACTGAAAAAAGGCATTGATTACGAAATACCTGCTGAAGAAATAGTTAGAAATGATAGTGCAGGAAATTGTACATTTGTTATTAAAGGTATAGGCTATTTTGGCGGTGAAACTACAGCAAACTTTGACATTATAAAAGCAAATGTTCCTGTTACCATTCCCGATACTACAGAAACAAAGGTTACTGGAGATGCTAACGGCGATGGAAAACTTAACGTTCGTGATGCCGCATATATCGCTAAATCTTTGGCACAGGGCAAGGCAGATGAACTTCCCTCCGAATCTGATTTCAATGAAGATGGTAAGATAAACGTTCGAGATGCTGCGGCTATAGCAAAATTCTTGGCTACAGAAAAAAAATAAAATAACTACAAAAGCAGGGCGGTAATTCGCCCTGCTTTACTATCGTCATTCGTCAATTAAAAATTTATACGGCGGTATTTCAAGTACATCTGCAATATCAAAAAGTGTGTCCAGCGATACCGTTCGATTGATATTCGGTGCTTCAACTGCGCCTATAAAAGCCAGATTCTTATCTATCATTTCGGCAAGCTGTTCCTGCGTATAGCCTTTGAGCTTGCGGTAATAGCTTATCTTTAAACCAATTCTGCGATATTGTTCATAATACTTCTCTTTCATATCGTCACTACCTTTCAAGTTTATTGTATCATACTTGATTGACAATATGAATTTGATGTGTTACAATCTATATTGTATATCATACAATAGCGAGCTATGGAATATAAGGAGAAAAACACATGACCTGTGCAATTATATCAAGACCTACTGTAAAGATAGGGGCTATAAACGAATTTGAACCTCCCTGCTGCAAAATGAAAGAAGAGCTCAGGCAAATGATCTGGAAGCTGTACTGTGAGGGCTATACAGAGTTTTACTCAAACTGCGAATATGGTGTACCCCTATGGTGCGCCGAGATCGTTATTGCCTTGAAGATGTATAATGATATCAAGCTTCATATAGCCATGCCTTATGAAGAACAGGCTACAAATTGGGGGGAAGTCTATCGTGACCGTTTCTTTACTGTACATGAGAGAGCAGATACAGTAAAGCTCATTTCCAATCACTATGCCGAGGATTGCTATGATAAAGCAGACGAGTATATGAAAGCAATGTCGGACAAGTGTGTTTACGTCTGACCTTTCATTAAGCGCATCTCACACCCTTTCGGTTATATATTATAAAAATGACAGCAATATCAGTTGTTA
Source organism: uncultured Ruminococcus sp. (assembly GCA_902783235.1). GTDB lineage: Bacteria > Bacillota > Clostridia > Oscillospirales > Ruminococcaceae > Porcipelethomonas. Next base: position 1,142 of record CACZQG010000013.1, on the reverse strand, counting down.
ATAAAATTTGCTCTAATGCAAGTAAGAAAGGATGTGAACTACAATGTCAAAATGGAAAACTGTTTCCACTATTTTGTTTGTCGCAAGTGATGTTATCTGTAAGGTCATCAAAAAGACAGCAAAGAAGAAGTCGAAAAAGCCCACGACCGAAAAGAAGTACGAAGACCCATGTATGCCGTTAAACCTCAATGACCGCAACGAATACTGATACGCAAGACTTTCCTTACGGAAGGTCTTTTGTTGTTTCAATCGAAAAGTAAAAAAACCAAAATCAATGACTAAAGGAGAGATGATTTATGTCAGCAAATGTAGAAACCATGTTTTATGTAAGACAGGCTCCGTGGCACGGGCTTGGAACGAGGGTAGAAAGCGCCCTCACATCAAAGGAAGCGCTGGTCGCTTCGGGACTTGATTGGAAGGTAATTCAGAAGCCCATCATGACCACTTCCTACACACCCATTTCGGGTTACAAAGCCAATATTCGTGAGAGCGACGACAAGGTACTCGGAGTTGTGACCGACCGCTACAAGGTAGTTCAGAACGAAGAGGCTTTTGCTTTCACAGATGCTCTGCTCGGTGAAGGTGTCCGCTATGAGACCGCAGGCAGCTTGCAGGGCGGTAAAAAAATATGGCTGCTTGCCAAGCTTCCCGACAAGTACATTATTGAAGGTGAGCAGATAGAGCCGTACCTCATTTTCAGCAGTTCCCATGACGGTTCGGGAGCTATCAAGGTTGCAATGACATCAATTCGTGTGGTTTGTCAGAACACCTTGAATATCGCCCTGTCCACAGCAAAAAGAATGTGGTCTACGGTACACGTTGGTGACTTAGCTTACAAAATGGACGAGGCTCATAATACCCTTTTACTTGCGGAAAAGTACATGGGCAAGCTTGGAACGGAGTTTTCTGCGCTCCGCAGGATAAAGCTGTCTGATGCCAAAGTCATGGAGTACATTGATATGCTCCTGCCTATGGACGACAATCCTACTGCTATCCATAAGAAAAATATCGAGCGTATTCGTGAGGACATGAAGATGCGTTATTTTGATGCACCCGATCTGAAACACCTTGGAAAGAACGGTTATCGCTTTATCAATGCCGTTTCCGATTTTGCGACCCATGCTAAACCCCTGCGTGAGACG
>CACZQG010000012.1 GCA_902783235.1 uncultured Ruminococcus sp. | reverse complement strand
TCCGGAAAAGAATACAGCTTCAGTTCAAATGTTTGTTATCTTGACGGTACAAATTCCGTGGATACATTTTACATGAAGCTGCAGTATAAAGGCTCTGATGGAGAGACTCATTATTCACAGATCGCAGAGGCTAAGGCAGTGAAGGGTGAGTGGGTACAGCTTGCAAACAAGAATTATAAGATACCCTCCGATGCTGAAAATATTGAGCTTTATATCGAAACTGCTGAATCCACCAATAACTTCTATATTGATGAGATCTCCGGTGCAGTTGCAGGTACAGAAATAAAAGGTGCCGGTGAAGGCGGAGATATTATGCTGGGTGATATGAATGGCGATGGCAAGATAAATGTTATAGATCTGCTTATTATGAAGAGAACAGCCAAGAATAAGGTGGATAACAGCAGAGCCAGATTATGCGCTGATTTGGATCAAAGCCAAAATGTAAACGGCGACGACGTTAAGATGATGATAAATTTCCTGCATGGCAAGCTGAAAAAGTTTGCAGAGATTAAGCAGTCTGAATCGGATCCGCAGCCAACCTCTGAACCATCATCAAGCAATAGCAAGCATAGTGACAATCCTCCATCGTATATGGACGAGATAGCTTCACAAATGGTAAGCTCTCTTCCTAATGGTGCTGCTGACAGAAAGAGCAACGTGAATTATGGTGATATGAAGAAGATCACATACTTTTCTCAGACTGCCGGAAGAAATACACCGGCGTATGTTCTTACACCTCCAAATTATGATCCGTCTAAAAAGTATCCTGTACTTTACATGATGCATGGTTACTACGAGGATGAAACAAGATTTACTGCTGATAACAAGGCGTACAGATATATTCTGGGTAACCTGGAGGCTGAAGGCAAGGCAGAGGAAATGATAGTAGTATTCCCTTATATCTATACAAGTAAGACAAGAGAAAAGGTTACAGGCATGGATCTTGAAAACTCTCTTGCATATGATAATTTCGTAAATGATCTGAAAACGGATCTTATGCCCTATATTGAGAAAAACTACTCAGTTCGTACTGACAGAGAAGGAAGAGCTATCACCGGTTTTTCAATGGGAGGCAGAGAGTCGCTGTTTATAGGAACTACCTGTCATGATCTGTTCGGATATGTTGGTGCTGCTTGTCCTGCTCCCGGGCTTACACCATTGAATCCATCAACTCATCCAGGTCAGATACAAGAAAATGAAGCTAAACATAATGATTTGTATATGCTGCTTATTACCGGTGGTACAGATGACACAGTTGTTTACAGTAACCCGAAGGATTACTATAATCTGTACATCAAGAATGGTTCAAAGGTAATATACAATGAGATCCCGGGGGGCGGACACTGGGATAATACAATAGAGCCGCATTTCTATAACTTAGTCAGATTCATATTTAAAGGATGATCCCTCCGGAAATTTGAAAAGTAAAGGCACTGCTTTTAGCGGTGTCTTTACCTTTATCCCAAATAAAACGGGCTGTGCATTAAATGCACAGCCCAATATGTTAGTATTTATGAATTAACAGGGGATATCCTCATCATTGTACAGGCATTTCAGTCAGGATTAAAAATGAAAAACACACAACATTTTTGCGAGATTCATATAAATCTATTATATAATTTAATAATTACGCATTCAATGCCGCTTTGAGTTCATCTACCTTATCTGTCTTTTCCCATGCAACACCAAGGTCTTCACGTCCCATGTGTCCATATGCTGCCAGCTTTCTGTACTGAGGCTTTCTAAGGTCTAACATCTTAATTATAGCCGCAGGACGAAGATCAAAGACCCTATCCACTGCCTCGGAGATAAGCGTTTCATCAACCTTACCGGTACCAAAGGTATCAACAAGGATGGAAACAGGCTTTGCAACACCGATAGCATATGCCAGCTGTACTTCACATTTGTCCGCCAAACCGGCTGCAACAATATTTTTTGCTATGTATCTTGCCGCATAAGCTGCACTTCTGTCAACCTTTGTGGGATCCTTACCGGAGAAAGCACCGCCGCCGTGACGTGAATATCCTCCATAGGTATCAACTATGATCTTTCTGCCGGTAAGACCGCTGTCTCCCTGAGGACCGCCTATAACAAATCTGCCGGTGGGATTTATAAAATACTTGGTATTGTCATCCAGAAGCTCTGCAGGAACAACGGGTTTAATTACAAATTCCATAATGTCCTTCTGTATCTGGCTAAGAGATATTTCTGCCGAATGCTGTGAGGAAACAACGATGGTATCTATTCTGACAGGTTTGTTATCATCATATTCCACAGTTACTTGTGTTTTACCGTCAGGTCTCAGGTAGCGCAATGTACCATCCTTTCTGACTTCGGTAAGCTTCAAAGCAAGCTTATGAGCCAATGAGATGGGCATAGGCATTAGCTCAGGGGTTTCATTGCAGGCAAATCCGAACATAAGTCCCTGGTCGCCTGCACCTGTGGAATTATCATCCTCCTTGTCTCCCTCACGGGATTCAAGTGCTTCGTTTACACCCATTGCGATATCATCCGACTGTTCGTCAATGGTAGTAAGTATAGCGCAGGTATGACCATCGAAACCATATTTAGCTCTGTCATAGCCGATATCAACGATAACATCTCTGACAATACCGGGGATATCAACATCTGCGTGTGTTGTGATCTCACCCATACAAAGGACCATGCCTGTAGTGGTACAGGTCTCGCAGGCCACTCTTGACATGGGATCCTGGCGAAGCATCTCGTCCAGTATAGCGTCGGATATCTGATCGCAGATCTTATCGGGATGACCTTCGGTCACGGATTCTGATGTAAATAGTCTTTTTGCCATAATTTTGTGCTGTCTATTGACAGACTCCTTTCGTAATTTTTTTTCAGAAATCATTCGCTTGTAAAAGAAAAAGCATCCGAAAGAATAATTATCCGGATGCTGTGATTTTTAAAGTGATCTAAAAATCCTCATCTCTCGGATAAACCGCAGGAATTAGCACCTTTCTTGACATTTCGTCAATTAGGTTGCCGG
>CACZQG010000011.1 GCA_902783235.1 uncultured Ruminococcus sp. | reverse complement strand
GTATATAGCTGTTATCGCCGATGCTGATGACAGATGGACAAGCGTTTTTGATCTGTTTGATATATATGAAAAATATTTGTGATACAGGCAGCACCGCACAAAGCCGTAAAGGTTTTTTTGTACGGTGCTGTTTGTTATGCTAATATCTGATCAAAAGAATTGAAGGTTAGTATTGATCGCTATCATTCCGGGACAGACAGGCAGTCAGCTTTTCTTTTAGATATTCATACCTCTGCCTTTTTTCTTCCTTTTCAAAGTGTATCTCCCGAAGCTGTCGGGGATCATCGCCGTAGATCAGTATCTCATCCCCGAACTGCTCACTGGTAAGATCGAATACACAGTCGCCTATAACATTATAGCAGTGATAATTACCGCCGGGGCGGAGTATGCCCTTTACTGTTCCGCCAAAAATGTCCTGAGCTAAAAAAGCGGTAACGGAGCACTGCCCCAGTGTCTGATTTTCCATGCTCCACTGATCCCGAAGACGGGGAGCACAGGTGTACTCGCACCATATACCTGTGAGTATGTCGTAAAGCTCCCGTGGGTCTTTTATGGCTTTATATTCATCGTGGATGGGGGAAACATCTGCATTTTCCCAGCCGTAGAATTTATATTTCTTCATGTAATACAACTCCTTACTCATATCTGAGGGCTTCAATAGGATCCAGCTTTGATGCTTTCAGGGAGGGGAGCAGTCCAAAGAGTATTCCCACCAGCATAGAGAATATTACCGAAACTATTACGGAAAATCCGCTGATGGAAACGGGTACCTCTGCAAATTTGGATATTATCTGTGAAAGACCTATTCCCGAGATAACGCCTATTATACCGCCGATACTGGTGAGTACGGATGCCTCCGTCAGGAATTGTGCCAGTATACGGCTTTTTTTGGCTCCCAGTGCTTTTTTAAGACCTATTTCCCTTGTACGCTCGGTAACAGATACCAGCATGATGTTCATAACGCCGATACCGCCTACAAGGAGGGATATGCCGGCTATCCATATGAGCATGGTATTTGTGGAGGCACTGAGATCCTGCATGGATTTTGCCTGCTCCAGAAGGCTCTCGCTTTTATACTTTATACTTTCCGCACTGTCGGAGCCGGTTTTCAGGCGGCTGTTGAGTATATCGGCTGCTTTTTTGCCTGCATTTGTCATGCTGTCAGTGTCAACAGCCTTCAGAGTACAGTTCTGAGGCTCGTCAAACAGGAACGGTATAGGCCAGGACTGTGAGGGGATAAAGATCTTTCCGCTTTCATCCGAGCGGTAGGTGTAATAATCCTTGATGTTTTCTATAACAGGCTCGAATTTCGTGCCGATCTCCGCAACACCGATTATCTCAAACACCTCACCGTTTATATCCAGTATTTTACCCACAGCATTGCCGCCGTCAAACAAGCCCTTCAGGGTGACATTGTCTATAATGGCTACCTTTCTGTTGTCGGTATAGTCTTTTTTGGAAAATCCTTTCCCCTGTGTCATGCGGTAATCGAATATATCAAAATAATCTTCATCTATTCCCAGGATAGTACCCCCTGAGAGACTCTTGTTAAGATAATAAACATTGTCCGAGGTAAGACGCTGACGGTAAACGGTCACTGCCTCAGCTTCTTTTATCTCCCGGAGCTTGCTTTTTGTTTCTTCATCTATGACGGGAACTCCCGCCGGTATCGGCTGATAGGAAAGATCAAGTGCCCATTCTCCCTGATAGAGAGATATATCCACAGTATTGTTTCCCGAGCCGATAAGGTTATTTTTTATCTGTTCGTTTGTGCCTTTTATGGTGGATACTATGGCAATTATAGATGCAATACCTATGATAATACCCAGCATGGTAAGCAATGATCTTACCTTGTGGGAAAGTATCCCGATAAAAGACAGACTTATATTTTCAAGCATTGGTTTTCTCCTATATCAGTTTACCTGAGGCGGTTCATCCTTTTCCTCGAATTTGATCCCCTCTTTAATATTTTTGCCGTAGGGGAAGCATATCATATCATTTTCCTTTATTCCGCTTTTTACCTCCACATAGGAACCGTAGGAAACAGCTCCGGTCTTTACATACTGTTTTTCCAGAAGCTCATCCTTTCCGGCTTTCAGGACAAATGAACCGCCTTCGTCCTCTCTTACAAAGTGAACAGGCAGATAGATGGAATCCTGCGGAGCTGTTTGTGTTACAGAAACGCTTACCATGGAATCGGGCTTGAAGCCTTCTGCATCTCCTGTTATATCGGCGGTAAATTTGTACCCGGAGGAGTTGGGATTACCGGGACTGTAGTAGTTTTCAACAGGTGTGGTATCCACATCTGTTACCACCGCATCCGATTGTGTTCCGGTCTCATAGCTCATTACCATGATAGTATCGCCTATCTCCACCTTGTCCAGGTCATATTCACTGATAGCAGCTGTAACACTTACACTTCCCTGACCCCTTATAACGATCAGACTGTCGCTGTCATCCTCAGAGGGCATATCTCCGTTTGCATCGGGGCTAAGTTCGGCACCGGTATTTTCTCCCGGTTCATTGGTCTGAACACCCGCATTTGATATTGTCACCACACCATCGATGGTGCTGTAAAGGGTACCGTCCTCACCTCGTGACTGAGCTTTTCTGTAATCAACATCCGCACGCTTTTTGTCCAGCTGCAATTGCTCCAGCTCACCCTGCTTTTCGGTTATCATTCTGGCAAGCTCTGCCTTGGAATAGGTATAGTCATCATCGTAGTTTTTTGATATAGTGGGTTCAGGCATATTGTTGATGGTATCGTAATACTCCTCGTAAAGCTCATCAATGGTGGTGTCCGGAGGAAGAGTGCCGAATCTGCCGGTATGTCTGGCTCCCATATCAATGGTAAATTGTCCCATATCATCAAATTCCACACCATCACTGACGCACCAGGGAAGGATCATTTCCTGGGTGAGCTGTTCACCGTATATCACCCATTTATAGCTTGGCTGATCGTCAATATATACATCAAATTCTGCTGTGCTTTTATTCTGCATCAGATAGGTCATAAATTCAGCCGATATCATGGTACCCTTGTTGCAAAGGAATACAAAGGGATCGGCGGGAGTGCCTGTACCCTGTTTTTTTGATGCAGTATCATTTACCGTGTCCACAGTATTTATCGCCGGCGCTTCGGGGGGCGGCGGCAGGGTGGGCTGAGGGATCTCAGGCATATCCTCCATTGGCTTTACACGGTGAAGACGGTCAATTTCCTTCTGTGTCTGCTTTATGCTGTCTTCGGCGACTGCCAGTGCGTTTTTCTTTTCTTCAAGATCCAGCTCCACAAGAGTGGTGTCATATTTCAGTAT
>CACZQG010000010.1 GCA_902783235.1 uncultured Ruminococcus sp. | reverse complement strand
TGCTGGCATATTTCAAGCCTTTCCGACGCAGAAGTTCAGTATTTAGACAAGCAGAAAATTCAAGATTTAGTTGGGGGATCAATAAATACAGGCAGGCGGCAGGCATAATAATAATAGTGTCCGCTATAAATTCTGAACCAAAATTAATAAAAATACAGGCAGGTGTAAAACTATGAGTAGATTTGAAGCAGGCATGGAGGGCATGATAGATACGTATATATACGAATCTACATCGCTGCTCGAACAACTCGACCAGATCATGATGAGAGCTGAAAGCAATGGGGATTTCGATGAGGAGGACATCAACGAGATCTTCCGTATAATGCACACTATCAAGGGCAGCTCGGCAATGATGGGACTATCCAATATGTCAACATTGGCTCACCGTATTGAAGATATGTTCTTTATCATCCGTGAGGATAAGCCGGTAATAGAGTCCAAGCAGACTCTGTTTGAGCTTATTTTCAATTCCTCCGACCTTCTCAAGGCAGAAATAGATATGCTCCAGGACGATGACTCCGAGCCTACCGATTTCAGCGAGCAGATCGAAAAGATCGAAAAATATGTTGAGTTCTTAAAGGGACTTATAGGCGGCGGCAGCGATTCAGGTAACGATGCACCCGCAGCAGCAGAACCGGCAGCAGCCTCAGAAGCCGCACCGGCAGCCGCAGACAGCGGTGACAGCGACGGATTCTATAAGGTCCGTGTGTTCTTCGAGGACAACTGCGAAATGGAAAATCTCCGTGCAGTCATCATCGTAAACAAAATAAAGGAATTCTGTACAGAGCTGAAAACCATTCCGGATAATCTGGAGGGTGATCCCTCCACATCAAAGCAGATAGTTGAAAACGGCCTTGAGATCATGTTCAAAACACTTGAAAATGATCATAAGCTGGTTTTATATGAGATAGAAAGTGCTCCGAATGTAAAATCCTATGAAGTTGAACAGGAGCCCGGACACAATCCGGAGGGAGCAGCAAGCAACAATGCAGCTAAAAATGATACTAAAAAGGAAGCTGCAAAGCCGGAAGAACCCAAAAAGGAAACCAAGCCCGAGACCAAGCCGGCTCCAGCAGCACCTGCTGCACCTGCGGCTCAGTCAAAGGATCAGATAAATCAGAAGCTCGGTCAGCAAAAGGCTGCAAATAATGCAAACCATGCCGCAAAGGGCAAGCAGAGCCTTATCAGTGTAAATCTTAACAAGCTGGATCAGCTCCTTGACATGGTAGGTGAGATCGTTATTGCTGAAGCTATGGTGGCTTCCAACCCGGATCTGAAGGGTCTGAAGCTTGATAACTTCAACAAATCCACCCGTGAGCTCCGCAAGCTGACAGATGAGCTTCAGGATATAGTAATGTCCATCCGAATGGTGCCGTTGTCAGGTGTATTCAACAAAATGACCCGTATCGTCCGTGATATGAAGGTCAAGCTGAAAAAGGACGTTGACCTGGTATTTGAGGGTGAAGAGACAGAGGTTGACAAGAGCGTTATCGACAGCCTGAATGATCCTCTGATGCACATGGTAAGAAACTCTATGGACCATGGTATCGAGGAAACAGCTGAGGAACGTATTGCAAAGGGCAAGCCTGCAAAGGGTACCATCACACTGGCGGCTTATAACTCCTCTGGTGAGGTTATAATCGTAGTATCCGACGACGGCGGCGGTATCAATACCCAGAGAGTACTGGAAAAGGCTACAGAAAACGGACTTCTTACCAAGCCGGCAGAGGAATATACCGACAAGGAAATATTCAACATGGTAATGCTTCCCGGCTTCTCCACCAACAAGGAGGTCACCGAATATTCGGGAAGAGGCGTTGGTATGGACGTTGTAAGACAGTCCATCGAGAAGATCGGCGGTACCGTATCTGTTGACAGTAAGGAGGGTGAGGGTACAAACTTCATCATCAAGATACCCCTTTCACTTGCTATCATTGATGGTATCGAGGTATCTGTTGGCAAATCCGTATTTACTATACCCACAAACTCCATTAAGAAGTTTATAAAGCTAAAACCAAATCAGCTTTTCTACGATACATCACAGAACGAGCTTATCAAGGACGGAAACAAGACATATCAGCTTATCAGACTGCACCAGTTCTACAATATCACCCCTGATTCGGACAATATATACGACGGTGTTGTGGTACTTGTTGAATCTGAGGGCAGAAGTGCCTGCATACTTGTTGACGAGCTTATCGGTGAGCAACAGGTAGTTGTAAAGCCCTTCTCACCAATGCTCAACAGATACAATATCAAGCAGCAGGGTATGGCCGGCTGCACCATACTGGGTGACGGCAGCATAACCATAATCCTTGATATCGGCAGTATCATCAATGAAAACTGATAAAGGAGTTGATATAAATGGCAAACGAAGCATATCAGACCACCAAGAGTGAATTCAATTCAAACGGCGGACAGATACTTCTCTACTACATCGGAGATGTACTTTACGGCGTTGAGATACAGTACATAACCGAAATAATCAGCGTATCTCCCATTACTGTAGTCCCCAGAGTTCCCTCCTTCATTAAAGGTGTTATAAATATAAGAGGTAAGGTCATCCCTGTTATAAGCGTTAGAGCGAAGATCAACAAACCGGAAATACCCTATGATGACAAGACCTGTATAATCATCGTTGACATAAATGACCTGACAGTAGGTCTTATCGTTGACAGCGTCAGGGAGATATCTACCGTTCTCCCCACTGATACCTGTACAGCACCTGACTATAAGCAGGCAAACGAGGATCAGTATGTAAAGAGCATCATTGATTCGGGCGGCGAGATAAAGCAGCTGCTTGATGTGCATAAACTAATTTTGGAGTAAATATACTATGACAGCGTTAAAAATATCAGATAATGAATTTCACAGACTGGTAAAATTCATACAGTCTAAATACGGAATAAATTTGATCCAGAAAAGAGCGCTTATCGAAGGAAGACTTTCAAAAACTATAGCCGAAAGAGGATTTAAAAGCTACGATGCATATTTCGACATGGCTTTTAACGATGAAAGCGGTCTTGAAACAGTACAGCTTGTAAACAAGCTTACAACAAATCACACATACTTTATGCGTGAAGTACAGCACTTTGAATTTCTGCGTGATGTAATGCTTCCTCACGTTGAAAAGACGTGTCAGAATACAAGATCGGCAGCCATATGGTGTGCTGCTTCGTCATCGGGAGAAGAGCCTTATACCATAGCCATGATAATCGATGATTATTTCGGAGCAAGAAAAAAAGGCTGGGATCTGCGTATACTTGCCACTGATCTTTCAACAGATATCCTTAAAAAGGCACAGGCAGGGACCTATTCCGCCGAAGGTCTGAAGGATGTACCGGAAAAATGGAAGCAGAATTACTTCAAAAGAAATGCTGACGGAACATATACAGTAGTAGACAGGATAAAAAAGGAAGTTATATTCAAACAATTCAACCTTATGGATCCCATAAAATGGAAAAGACCCTTCGATATCATCTTCTGCCGTAATGTTATGATCTATTTTGACACAGAGACAAAAAACGATCTGGTTGAAAGATTTTATGATGTTATGAAACCGGGCGGATATTTCCTTATTGGTCATGCCGAAAATGTATCAAAGGAATCCAGGTTCAAGTTTGTTCAGCCTGCTACATATCAGAGAGTTTGATGAAGGAGATGAACAGAGATGCTTGAAAGAAAGATAAAGCTTTTAATAGTTGACGACTCGATCCTTTTCCGTGAGACCCTTGCTAAATTTTTCATCAACGATAATGTTATTGAAGTGGTGGGAAAAGCAAGTGATCCTTATGAGGCGAGAGATAAAATAGTTGAGCTGCATCCGGATGTGCTTACACTGGATGTGGAAATGCCCAAAATGAACGGTATCCAGTTCCTGAAAAAGCTCATACCCCAGTGTCCGATACCCACTGTAATAGTTTCCTCCGCACCTATCATGGCATTTGATGCCCTTGATGCCGGAGCAGTAGACTATGTAAAAAAGCCTATGATAAAGACCCCGAAGGATATGGAGGCTTTTGCCGCTGATCTGAGAGGCAAGGTAATAACCGCTTCACAGGCTAAGGTGATCCAGAAGAAAAATCCTACAGCAGCGTCAATGGAAAACGCCCTCAGCCAGTCATCAATAGCTAAGAACAAGGATACTATTATAGCTATCGGTGCTTCCACAGGCGGTACAGATGCTTTACAGACTGTACTTACCGCACTGCCGGCTAATATCCCTCCCATTGTAATAGTTCAGCATATGCCCCCGGGCTTTACAAAGATGTTTGCTGACAGACTCAACAGGATATGCGCTGTTGAGATAAGAGAGGCAAAGGATGGTGACAGACTTCGTACAGGTCTGGCTCTCATTGCCCCGGGTGACTTCCATATGTCTCTCCACAAGGATACTCAGGGGTATTTTGTAAAGATAGATACAGGAGAAAAGGTATCCAGCCACAGACCGTCTGTTGATTACCTGTTTAATACTGTAGCCAAGGTGGCAGGAAAAAATGCTATCGGAGTCATCCTTACAGGAATGGGTTCCGACGGAGCTGACGGCATGGTGAAGATGAAGAATCAAGGTGCATATACCATAGGTCAGGATAAGGAGACCTGTGTAGTATATGGTATGCCCATGACAGCATATATGCGTGGCGGCGTTACCATACAGGCTCCGTTGGATAAAATAAGCAGTATGATCTGCAAGAGACTGTAAAATCAGGAGGCTATAAATGAGTAATATATTAAACAGGTTCAATGAGCAAACTGAGGAAGAGCTTAACGAAGTTAACTCTACCAGTGAGAAATATCTGACCTTCCTTATTGATAAACAGTTCTACGGTTTCCACATTGATGATGTGGTGGAGATAATTGAAATGCAGGATATAACACCTGTGCCTGAATTTCCCGAGTATGCCAAGGGCATAATCAATCTGAGAGGTACACTTATCCCTGTTATCGATGTAAGACTTCGTTTCAGTAAAAATGAAGCCGAATACAACGAACGCACCTGCATTATCATTCTTAACCTTAATGAGGTACAGACCGGATTTATCGTTGATACCGTAGATGAGGTAGTTGACATTGACAAGAATGACATTTCCGGTGTACCCAAGCTTGCTGACAAGAATGCCCGTAAGTTCATACAGGGCGTGGGCAAGGTAAACAAGAAGAAGATCGTTATGCTGGTGAATGCTATGAAGATGCTCAGCGACAGCGAGCTCCAGAGCCTTGAAAGCATGAGTGGTGATCTTAGTGCCGAAGACATAGAGCAGATCAAATAAGCGGCACAGTGAGCTTCATATTTTGTTGTGAGGCATCATAAAAGGCAGTAGGCATAATGCTTGCTATAGACACAGGGTCACAGAGACCCGCCAAAATTTAACTATGTGAGAAATATTAAATCATTTTGCTTAAGATTTAGTTTCAAGAAAAATCACGGTTATGAGCCGTGATTTTTTTATTAATTTTTGACTGTAAGCCCTAAGCTCAATTAAATAAAAATAAAAAAGCGGAGCAAAGCTCCGCTTTAAATTATTATATATAGGTTATTCAGATCAGATCTTACCCTTTGCAAGGTCAGATGCAATAGCAGCTGCGTCACGAACATTTTTCTTGCCATCACCGTTGTAATCCGCTTCATCAGGAAGAGCATCAGCATTACCCTTTGCAAGTGAACCTGCGATAAATGCTGCATCACGAACATTCACCTTACCATCGCCGTTAGCATCTCCGTGAAGACCGGCAGCACTGCCGTTGAGTACATCAAATGCAATACCGTACTTGCTTGTGTACTTTTCAGCGGTTGAGCCAGCATATCCGTGGATAGTACCATCTTCAAAATCGCCCTCAACATCATAATCGTTGTGGGAAATAGTTGCACCAGTATCATATATCACACAATCCTTGTTTCTGATATAAACATTCATCAGCTTAGGACAGTTACGGAAAGCAAATTCCTTTATCTCTTCAACCTTTGCAGGGATATCTATAGTATCAAGAGAAATACAGCTTCTGAAAGCAGATTCAGGGATCACTGTAACACCTGTAGGAATATTTATGGTATTGAGAGCGGAACAGCCACGGAAAACACTTTCACCCAAGGATTTGATCTGATTGGGAAGTTCAAGCTTTGTAAGAGTTGTACAGTTTGCGAATGCAGCAGCATCTATTCTCTTTACAGATGATGGTATTACAACATTCGTGAGTGACTTACAGCCATTGAATGCTGCTTCACTTATGTAAAGAACAGTATCAGGAACCTCAATAGTGTTGAGTTTTGTTTTACCGGCAAATACACCGCCTGCAATACCTGTTGTACCACTTTTTATACTGTTGGAAGTAGACTTGATAACATCTATATCATTCTTACTACACTCTACGAGCCATGAATCAGCATAGTAGAATGGACCCTTTTGATCGTTGATAAGCTGTGTGCCGGTAAAAGCACCTGTGCCCACACTTTCAACACCCTTGGGGATAGATACTTCAGCAAGTGCGGAGCATTTTTCAAATGCACCTTCACCGATTGCTTCTACAGTGGAAGGAATACTCATCTTTGTAAGCTTAGTACTTCCTGAAAAAGCATATTTACCAATGATCTTCACTGAACCGGGGATAGAATATGTAGTATCAGGTTTTTTGCCGGGATAACAAATAAGCTCCTTCTTACCCTCTGTGAAAAGTACACCGCCTTCTGCATCAAGATATTCGTTCTTCTCATCAACAGTGATCTGCTTGAGTGAACTGTCATTCTTGAATGCACCGGGTGTAACAAATTTAACAGGCAGACCACCTATTACAGCAGGGATATTGAAATCCTCAGATGTATTATTGCAGCCTGTGATCTCAACACTGTCATCACTTCCGTTAAAGTCTTCATCCACCGTCTTGTAATTAAGACCGTTGTGTTCGCCTGTTTTAACAGCACTTACCGAAGCAGTGCCTACTGTCATTGCACTTGCTGCACATATAAATGCTGTAAGTGCGCTTAAGAACTTCTTGTTCATCTTTCTTCCTCCTGAATTTTCTGTTCATTAATATTCACAATAGTATAATGATATTAAAAATACCATATATCATTATATACTGTCCTAAAAAATAAATCAAGCATTTAATCAGAAAATCGGAAGAATACACATTTATTACTAACGGAATCTTTTTTCTTTCATCATTATCGCTCACTAAATCTTGCGGCTTTCATCATTATTGCGCATTCCAGCCTTTTCTTTTCAAGCTGGCAGGAGAATTTATGAGCATTGCATATACCGCCCGAATACATATAGTTATTCGCATTGCATCCGCCGCTGCAATAAAACTTAGCCCAGCACTTTTTACACTCCGGCTTATTGTAAATATGTGAGGAAGCAAATTCCTTTTTGATATCGTTATTGAAGGTACCCTCATGGATATTACCCATTTTATACTCTTCATGACCCACAAACTGATGACAGGGGTAAATATCACCGTCAGGGGTAATGGCAACATAATCATTGCCGCAGCCGCAGCCTCTGAGTCTCTTGATAGCGCAGGGACCGTGATCCAGATCTATCATAAAGTGGAAGAAATTGAATTTCTTATTTCCCTGTTTTTCATGCTCCAGCATTCTCGCTGCAAGGCGTTCATACTCGCTGAAAATTTTTGACAGCTCTTTTTCTGTCAGAGAATAGGGCATTTCAGGATCGGACACCACCGGCTCCACAGATATCTGATCGAAGCCCTCGTTATAAAGTGAAAAAACATCCTCTGAAAAGTCCAGATTATATTTGGTAAATGTGCCCCTTACATAGTAGTCCTTATTCTTATCTCTCTGCTCCACCAGCTTTTTGAATTTAGGCAATATGATATCATAGCAGCCCTTGCCGTCCACACGCTTTCTCACCTTGTCGGTAGTTTCCCTTCTGCCGTCAATGGAAAGCACCACATTGGACATTTCCCTGTTTATAAAGTCTATTTTGTCATCATCCAGCAGCATACCGTTTGTGGTTATGGTAAAACGGAATTTCTTGCCGCATTCGGGCTCTCTTGATCTTGCATACTCGACTATCTGCTTTACCACATCAAAATTCATCAGCGGCTCTCCGCCGAAAAAATCCAGCTCCAGTGTTTCTCTGTCAAGAGATTTTTCTATAAGAAAATCTATAGCCTTCTTTCCGGTCTCAAAGGTCATAAGCTTTCTGCCTTTACCGAAATCGCCTGTAGAAGCAAAGCAATACTCACACCTCAGATTACAGTCATGAGCTATGTTCAGACACATCGCCTTTATTGGTGCAGTTACCACCAGATCGGAGTACTTTTCGTAATCATCCTCGGTAAAGAGGATCTTTTCGTTGTAAGCCTCTCCCAGCTCCTTATAGCAGGAACAGATATCCTCCTTATCATACATCCCGGAAAGCTTGGCTATCACATCCTGAGGACATTCATCCTCAAAGGGAGGCTCTACATTGTCCAAAAGGTCATAGGTGAGATCATCCACCACATGAACACCGCCGCTGTTGGTATCCAGAACTATGTTATAGCCATTAAATTTATACTTGTGTATCATAAACGTTTTCACCCCTATAAAAAATAAAAAGGGACATCATCATTAGGTGTCCCCCGAAGAAAACGAGATCGCTTTTAGATCAATCTCTTTCGCACTTCTGATTTGCAACTGTGCAGGAAGTCTTACAAGCTGACTGACAGGAAGCCTGACACTTGCCGCAGCCGCCCTTTTTAGCCGTTTCTTTAAGGTTGGCCTTGTTGATAGTCTGAATATGCTTCATAGCAATAACCCTCCATAAATCAATTTTATATTTTTTATTATACCATATACGGTTACATTTTTCAATAGGTTTCGGCAATTTTTTTCATTTTCTGCACGGTTAAACGTTTAAGATGATATATTTCAATAAATTAACTTAATCGGCTCGGTGCAGAATCGATCCCGTAATGCATCCGGGCTGACGATCCTGTTTTATATTACCAATCACAAGGATCACGGAAATCAATTTTTACAAAATAGTTACATAACACATTTGTAGAGGACGTAGTCATCTACATCTCGCAGGTTATATAGCAAATGA
>CACZQG010000009.1 GCA_902783235.1 uncultured Ruminococcus sp. | reverse complement strand
TATTTTACACCATTTTTCGATAAAAGTCAATAGCTTTTTTAAAAAAATTTTTGTTTTGGATATTTAAACAATTAATTATAGAAATTTTCTCCGTTTTTGTTAAAAAGCCTTATTATTTCTGTTTTCAGCGGACCATTCTCCTTGCTTTTCAACTCCGGATCCCGGCTTAAAATATCCGCAGCGATACGCTTGGTAAGATCCACCAGCTTCATATCCGCTGCAATATCAGCTATTTTAAGCGGCGGAAGACCATGCTGACGGCTGCCAAAAAAGTCACCCGGTCCACGAAGACGCAGATCCTCCTCGGATATCCTGAATCCGTCCGAGGTACTGCTCATTATCTTCATTCTCTCCAGGCATTCGTCACCTTTATTATCTGTAAGAAGTATACAGTGACTCTGGCGGCTTCCTCTGCCCACTCGTCCCCTGAGCTGATGGAGCTGTGACAATCCAAAACGCTCCGCATTTTCAATAAGCATAACATTTGCCTCAGGCACATCTACACCGACCTCCACAACGGTAGTACATATCAATATATCTGTCTCACCGTTTTTAAAGCTTTCCATGACCTTGTTTTTCTCGGCTGCCTTCATTTTGCCGTGAAGAAGTCCCACGGTATATTCCGGAAAGGTTTTGGCTCTTGCCTCCTCAGCATAGCTTTTTACAGCCCGGAGGTCACTGTCACTGTCTTCTATCATAGGGCATACTATGTATGCTCTGCCGCCGTTTTCGATCTCCTCCTTGATAAAGCTGCATATTCTCGGGCGAAGCTTTGAGGTAACAGCATAGGTCTTTATAGGCAGTCTGCCCTTAGGCAGCTCGTCAATGACGGATATATCCAGATCCCCGTATATTATCAGAGCCAGTGTACGTGGTATAGGGGTCGCAGACATTACCAGTCTGTGGGGACTTTCCCCCTTATCTGCAAGTGCTGCTCTCTGTGCCACACCAAAACGATGCTGTTCATCGGTTATAACAAGTCCCAGCCTTTTAAATTCCACATCCTTCTGTATCAGAGCATGAGTACCTGCAAGCACACATATTTCCCCGGAAAGGAGAGCCTCCTTTACCTCACGCTTCTGCTTTGCGGTCATAGAGCCGGTAAGCAGTGCCACCTTTACACCGCATGGCTCAAGAAATTTTTTCAGGGTATTGTAATGTTGAGCTGCCAGTATTTCGGTTGGTGCCATCATAGCCGACTGACAGCCGTTTTTATAAGCAAAATAGCAGGCTGCGGCAGCTACAGCTGTCTTACCGCTTCCCACATCTCCCTGCAGCAGTCTGTTCATGGGATATTCCGAGCACATATCCTCAATAATATCCTTAACAGAGCGAAGCTGAGCCCCTGTCATGGTAAAGGGAAGACTTTGGAAAAACGGGTCAATATCTGCCAGCTCCATTTTCAGCTGTGTCCTGCTCCTGCGGTTTCCCTTCATAGTAAGAAGCCCCAGCTGAAGGATCAGAAGCTCATCAAAGGCAAGTCTGCGCCTTGCATCATCTGCCTCCTCCTTCATCATAGGAAAATGTATTGCCCTCAGCGCATGGGGAAGTGTGAAAAGATCATTTTCCATAAGTATATGCGGAGGCATAAAATCAAAAGGCTCTTTTTTCAGAATATCCATAGCCTGACGCATATTATACAGCACTGCATATGATGTCAGTCCTGTTGTCAGCGGGTATATGGGCTGGAGCTTTTCATCATTTGACTTTATTATCTTTGGTGCGGTGATCTCACGGCGAAGAGGCGATCCTGTCACTTTTCCGTAAAAATAATACGTCCTGCCCGTCTCCAGAGCACGGAAGCCGTAAACATTATTGAAAATAGTCACAACAAAATCATAGCTGCCGTCATTGGCAATTGCCTTGAATATGCTGAGTCCCTTGCGAAGACGCATCTCCGGCATTTTTTTGACTATCCTGCCCTTGAGTACATTATACTCATCCGTTACAGCATCTACAGGGGAAACTGCACAGGAAAAGTCGATATAACCTCTGGGCAGGTGATACAAAAGGTCATATACTGTCTCAATGCCCAACTTTTTATAATATCCTGCTTTTTTATCTCCTACACCTTTAAGGCAGGTGACAGATGTGAAAAGATCATTCATATAAAATCCCTCTGAAGTTTGTTATGGCAATACTGCACAAAATGGATACAGGCATACGATGTGTAGATATCATATCATATTCCCAAGTATCTGCATCTGCTGACCAAAAAAAAGCTCACTCTACCGAAACAATATAGTAATACACCGGCTGACCGCCGTTCATAAGCATTATTTCCACCTTGTCTCCCAGCTTTGCCTCCAGCTGCTTCAAAAGTGCCTCTGCCTGATCTGTGGAAACATTGCTGCCATAAAACACATTTACAAAAGTACTGTCGCTTTTTACCATCTTTTTTACCAGCTTATACGCTGCTCTGTTCAATTCCTTTTCATTATAACGCAGCTTGCCGTTGTCAAAGGCAAGTACCTCTCCCTTCTTGATGCTGTGTCCTTCATACTCGGAATCTCTTGCCGCATATGTCACCTGACCGGTAGAAACCCGTTCTATTGCCTTGGTCATGGACATTCTGTTGTCCGGGAAATCCTCCGATTCATCAAACGCCATTAAAGCAGACAGTCCCTGGGGGATAGTTCTTGTAGGTATAACACATACATTTCTGTCAGCCAGCTTTATAGTCTGCTCCGCTGCCATTATGATATTTTTATTGTTCGGAAGCACGAAAACGTTTTTGGCGGGAGTAGAGTGTATAGCCTTGAGGATATCATCGGTAGAAGGGTTCATGGTCTGACCGCCCTTTATAATGCAGTCTACCCCCAGATCACGGAACATTTCCTC
This sequence comes from uncultured Ruminococcus sp., assembly GCA_902783235.1. Classification (GTDB taxonomy): domain Bacteria; phylum Bacillota; class Clostridia; order Oscillospirales; family Ruminococcaceae; genus Porcipelethomonas. Next base: position 8,381 of record CACZQG010000009.1, on the reverse strand, counting down.
AATACCGCTTCCTGCCGCCACCGCAACAAATCCGTATTCCTTCTCCGGTTTTACAGGCTTGAATTCCTGCTTTTTAGCTATTTTCTTTTCCTTTATGCGCATTTCCTGCTGTATCCGCATATTTTCTATCTTTGGCTTGGGATCATTTACAAATCTGCCGAATTCCAGACCCTTTTGTATTGCAAGACCGGGATCATTGGTATGAACGTGTACCTTTATGATCTCATCATCCTCTACCACCACAACACAATCACCAATAGTTTCAAGATATGCACGGAGCATGAACGAGTCCTTGCTTTCCGGGGATTTCTCCACCATATATTCGGTACAATAGGAATACCTTATCTCCTCATCATCGGGAATATCGTTTGAAGCCTCAAATGTCCTTGAAACAGCCTTTTTTTCCTGCGGAACAGTAACCTTTCCGCCCTTGAAAACAGCCAGCATAGAATCCAGTATAACAACAAGTCCCCGACCGCCTGCGTCCACCACCCCTGCCTTTTTGAGCACGGGGAGCTGCTCCGGGGTCTTTGCCAGAGCTTCCCTGGCAGCTATACACACCTGTTCCCAGAATCCGGCTGTATCCTTAACGTTTCCGCATATCTCCTGAGCTTTTTCGGCAGCAACTCTTGCAACAGTAAGTATAGTACCCTCAGCAGGGTTCATAACTGATTTATACGCTGCCTGTGCTCCCATGGTAAGAGCGTTTGCCAGCTCCACGTTATCTGCGGTCTCCTTTCCGGAAAAGGCTTTGGCATATCCTCTGAACAGCAGAGAGGTTATAACTCCGGAATTACCTCTTGCTCCTCTGAGCATAGCACCTGCCGCTGTTTCGGCTGCCTGTGAGACAGTAATATTTCCGCCCTGCATTTCCAGCTCCCTGACTGCTGCCGAAAGGGTCAAGGACATATTTGTACCGGTATCACCATCAGGTACGGGATAGACATTGAGCTCATCTATTTGTGTTCTTTTATTTTTTATATTAATGCCGGCATTTATCACGGCATTCTTAAAAATCTCACCGTTTATCAATTCAAATTCCTCCACTATGAATTCAGGACGGCTGAAAGTACTCACCGAAGGTTCCGGTGTCTGCACCTTACAGCTCATCTTTCATACCTTTTGCAGCTTACAGAAAGACAGATATATCAGATAACACCATCTATGTAAACATTCACCTGTTCAACAGGAAGACCTATATACTCACCGATAACAAATTTCACCTTTGAGCGTATACTATCCCTTACTGCTGCAATATTTGTGCCAAAGGTGACGGTAATATGTATATCGGCAGTAAGACTGCTGCCCTTTGTCCGCACAGCTATACCGTGAGTCAATGCCCGGAGCCTGAAAAAACCTGTCATCATATGATCGGCAAAGGAACGGTCCCCCATTCCCGCAACACCGAAGCAGCTTGTCACTGCACGGCATACCAGCTTTTTTATAAATCTGTCAGCAACGGTTATATTGCCAAGATATGTCTCTTTGCAGTACATAAACATTCCTCCTTAAAAAAGTTTGCTCAATAGCTGTCTATATTATAGCATAATTTCTTACGAAATACAAGAATAAACAAGCATATGCTTTCAGGCAGGCATATAAGTCCATTTATCCCACATCTATATTATTTCTTTGCTGTTCTAAAGTTTGTCCCGGCTGCATAATATCAAACAAAAGCGATCGGGCAAGCCCTGTATATCCCCGGTATCAGACTCAAAGCTAAGGGATCAATATACCGGGCTGCCCATAAATAAGGAGTGTGTGAATTGAAGGGACTTACAGAAAAACAGGCAGCCGGTGAGCTGCTCAGGTACGGCAGAAACACAATAGCATCCAAAAAAAGCAGCAGTCCACTGAAAATATTTGCAGGACAGTTTCGTGATGTAATGGTAATGATACTTCTGGCAGCAGCAGGGGTATCCGTACTGCTGGGAGAGATCAGTGATTCGGTCACTATAATCGCCATCGTCCTGATCAACGCTGTACTTGGATTTATACAGGAGTACAGAACGGAAAAAACACTGGAAGCCTTAGCCGACATGACAGCCCCTACAGCCAGAGTATTCCGTGATGGTATGCTCAGGACTGTAAAAGCGGAGGAGCTTGTTCCGGATGACATAATATCCCTTGATACAGGTGACAGAGTACCTGCCGACTGTGTCATCCTGTCCTGCTCGGGAATGTATACAGATGAATCCATGCTCAATGGCGAATCCGAGCCGGTATTAAAAAATGCAGGCAGTCCTGAGGACAGGGACAACTCCCTGAACCGTCCCTGTATTGCCTATTCGGGAACTGTAGTGACCCGTGGCAATGCCGAAGCAAAGGTGATAGCTACCGGAAAAAACGCACAGGTAGGGCAGATATCCCATATGATAAGTGAAGCCGTAAGCAGTCAGACACCATTGCAGAAGCGTCTGGGAGAGCTGGGAAAAATAGTAGCCCTTATATGTATAGGTGTATGCGTAATAGTATTCGGTGCAGGAGTCCTCCGTGGAGAGCCTGTTTTCGATATGCTCATGACAGGTATTACTATTGCGATCGCCGCCATCCCCGAGGGACTGCCTGCTACAGTTACTATTGCTCTTGCACTGGCTGTACGAAGAATGCTCAAGGTAAAAGCACTGGTAAATAAGCTGCACAGCGTAGAAACTCTCGGCTGCACCTCTGTTATATGCTCGGATAAAACAGGAACTATCACCGAAAATAAAATGACTGTGTCATATATTTACTCAGCCTTCAAGGAATACGGTGTAAAAGGAACAGGCTACAAAAAAGAGGGCTGCATAACTTTTGATAATAAAACCGCAGCTCCTGACAAGGATGTCCCCCTGAGCTCACTTCTGAAATGTGCTGTTTTATGCTCTACCGCAAGAATAGAAGATAAGAAAGTTTTCAACAGCAAGCTGTCAGGAATGTTGAAAAAAGTCTCCGATGAGTGGGAGGTATTCGGTGATCCCACCGAAACAGCCCTGCTTATTGCAGCAGCCAAGGCAGGCATGACCTCAGACAGACTTAAAGGCTATAAAAAGCTTTCGGAAAATCCTTTTGACAGTGAGAGCAAACAGATGCTGGTTAAATATCGTGATCCATCGGGAGGTGAGATATCCTATATCAAGGGAGCTCCGGACATACTTTTGAAAAAATGCGGCAGTGTGCTTACCGGCGGAGGAGAACAGCCCATGTCTCAGATCGCAATGCAGCGCATTAACGAGGAATTATTATCCCTTTCAAGAAAAGGTCTGCGTGTTCTGGCACTGGCTTATGAAAAAAACAATGACTGTGTATTCCTGGGACTCGCTGCCATGAGCGATCCCCCAAGGGAAGAAGCCAAGGCAGCCATCGGGCAGTGTACCCGTGCACATATCCGAACCGTTATGATAACCGGCGATCATAAGGAAACTGCTGCTGCGGTGGCAAAGCAAGCAGGAATACTCCGTGACAAAAAAGCCGTAACAGGAGAAGAGCTGGACAGCATGACAGATGAGGAGCTGGACAGCCGTCTTAACGATTATGCTGTTTTTGCAAGAGTCTCACCTTCTCATAAGCTGAGACTGGTGCGTGCCTATAAACGCAGGGGCAACATAGTGACCATGACAGGTGACGGAGTGAATGATGCACCTGCCATAAAGGAAGCTGATGTAGGCGTTGCAATGGGCTTGACAGGTACAGATGTTGCCAAGCAAGCCGCAGATGTGGTACTGCTTGATGACAATTTTGCCACTATAGTAAGAGCCGTAGAGCAGGGAAGGGGCATTTATTCAAATATACGTAAATTTGTCCGTTATCTGCTATCCTGCAATATAGGAGAGGTAATAGTAATGTTTTTGGGAATACTAATGGGCTTCCCAATGGTACTCCTGCCTACGCAGATACTCCTTGTAAATCTTGTAACCGACGGACTGCCTGCAATAGCCTTAGGCATGGAGCCCTGTGACAAAGACGTTATGAAAAAGCGTCCCAGAGGCATAAATGAAAGCTTCTTTTCCGGAGGTCTGCTGTTTAAAATAATCATTAGAGGACTGCTTATAGGCATAGGAACTCTCGGCTGCTTTACTACTATACTGAATATGACACAAAGTATCCCCACAGCACGTACCGCTGCCCTTGTGTGCCTTATTTTCTCTCAGCTTATACACGTTTTTGAATGCAAATCCGAAACAAAGGGACTCTTCTCCATATCTCCCTTTTCAAATATGAAGCTGGTGGGTGCTGTCATTATATCTCTGGGTGCAGTTCTTACAGCAGTTTATCTTCCCTGGGCGCAGCTGGTATTCGGAACAGTTGCTCTGGACAAAAAGCTGTTTCTTATTACACTGCTGTTTTCAGCAGCCGTCCCCCTGCTTGCATCGATCAAATTCGGATCAAAGAGTGACAAGACCGCCTGACCGCATCGGGAGACTTTATGAGCACGAAAAGCAGCTGAAATGATAACATAATAAAAAAGTATAGGCAAATCCTTGTGGAGTATTGCCTATACTTTTTTAACAACATAACCCCCCTGCATATGTGCAAGTGTTAGATAATTATCAAACAATTTTCTTTTTCTATTGACAAGATTATATATATTTGTTATAATAAAGTTAATAAACACCATCTAAATATACAATAATATTCTAAAAAAATTGGCGGTGATACTTATGAAAAAAAATATGGGTGCAAGACCGCTGCTATATCCTCTGCCTCTGGTTATCATAGGCGCAGCAAACGGTGCAAAACCTACCTGGACACTTGTAGGACACGTTGGAGTTATGGGATACAGCAGAGTTATTGTAAGCCTGGCACAGGATCACTTTATCAACGGACTCATCAGACAGAAGAACAAGCTTTCCATTAACAGCGTTACCGAAAAGATGCTTCCCGATGCGGATGTCTGCGGTATTCTCAGCGGAAAGGATGACGATAAATCCTTCCTGTTCGATTATACACTGGGAGATCATGGACTTCCTATTATCACTGTTTCCCCCATATCTATGGAATGTACAGTAGAAAGCATCTATAATACACCCGGCTTTGATAATTTTATCTGTACCGTAGATTCAGCATATGCAGAAAAAGAATGCCTGAATAGTGAAGGTGAGGTGGATTTCGGAAAAGCAGCAACCGTACTCTTTGAATTCCCGGGATATAACTACATTAGTATGGGAAAGGTGCTGGGAAAAGGTAAAACATTTGCAAAATAACAGGATCATTACTGAGTAATTAAGGCAATACCGCACAATCTTTGTGCGGTATTGCCTTAATTTACAGGTACTCAGTTTTTTCTGACCATAAAAGATTGTCTCACCTGCAATTATTTTTTCTACATTTTCCACCCGGTTTTGTTGAAAATAAGGAAAAAATGTTGAATAATTCCTGTGTTCATAATTTATTCATAATTTTATGATAAACTTTAATAGTATATAAAATGCCATAGGACTATGCAAAATGCATAGCAGAAAAAAAGGAGAACAAACGTGAATAATAAACTGAGGTTTTTACTGCCCCTGTGTATAGCAGCATCAATGTCGGTATCAGGTGCATTTCCCGTAAATGCAGAAGAGGGTGACAAACCCTGTCTTACGCTGGAAAGCGGATATGCCGGTGAGAATGATATAGTATTTGTTGATGCAGTTATCAATGGCGATACAAAGGCAGCAGCATATACCCTGAATCTTGGATTTGATCCCTCAAAGCTGGAATTCGTATCGGCATCAAGCTGTCTCAAAGGCGGTACATTTTACTGTAATACCCCCACAGATGACAGTGTTACATTTGTATGGTCGGGAAATAAAGATATTGACATTAATGGTGAAATGATAAAGATGTCCTTTAAAACAAGAGGTAATACAGCCGGTGAGACTGTTTCTCTCCTTCCGGGTCACTGCATTATGGGAAGTGCGGGAATGGAGGAGATACCTGTTGAGATAAAGGGATGCGATATAAATGTATTGAAGAATTTCAAATACGGCGATGCCAATTGTGACGGCAATACAGGTCTGTCCGATGTTGTTGCCATAACCAAATCCCGTGTAAAGGCAACCGGCTACTCCCTGAAAGAAGAAGGACTTGTAAACGGTGATACGGACAACAATAAAATAGTTGATGAGAAGGACAGCGAAAATGTTCTTAACTTCGTATCGGAAAGTACAGAGGAGGAAAGATAAATGATACATACTCAAAAGCGTAACGTCAGGATCATCACAAGAATAGTATGCATTATCCTGACAGTCATAATGATCGCACCCCTGATGGAATACAAGGCAAAGGCTGTAACTCAGCACACCGTGGGACAGGATGCTATAGACCTTATAAAATCCACCGAGGGATTTGCAAAATATAAATACTGGGACTACAGCCAGTGGTCTATCGGATATGGCAGCCGCTGCGATGAAAACGATTATCCCAACGGTATCACCGAGGAAGAAGCTGAAAAACTCCTGAAGGATTACTGCAAGACCTTTGGTGATTATGTAAACAGATTTGCAGTCAATGAAAATGTTGAATTCACACAGAATCAGTTCGATGCACTGGTCTGCACTCATTACGCTCTGGGGGATTTCTTCTACGGCTATGGCGACTTTGCATTGAGAAGATACATAATAGACGGTTCCGATAAACACAGCTTCTTGGAGATAGCAAGAGGCTTTGCAGAATGGCGTAAGGCAAATGGTGAGGTCCTTCAGGGACTTGTTAAAAGACGTAAGCTGGAGATACAGCTGTTCCTGAAAAACAGGACCGATAAAAACAACGAGGTATGGCGAGTTGATTCTACCGGAGGCGTTAACCTCAGAGAAAAGCCTGACGTTTCATCCACAAAAACAGGCTTTATGGTATATAACTTTATTTTTGGAATAACCGAAAAGGAAACTGACAGCAAGGGCGGTCTCTGGGGTAAGGTACATTATGAGGACAGAGATCAGTGGGTAGCACTGGAAAACTGTGATTACTATGTAGGCGGTCCGGTAAAAATAGACGGCAAGGAACAGACTGTTGATCCTTCAAATCCCGGCACTACCGATCCGGGTGCTGCTTCCGAGGTATGGAGAATAACCTCCAATGACGGTGTAAGACTCAGAAGCGGTCCGGGTCTCAGCTACGGTCAGATCGGTCTTTTAAATTACAATACTCAGATAACAGTCACCGAATCAAAGAAATCAGATGGATATCTGTGGGGTAAAACTACTGTAAACGGCTTGACAGGCTGGTGCGCTCTGGACTATGCTGTAAGAGTCAGCACGGCTGTACTTCCCCAGACAGTAACTCTCAGCAGCATAAAAATAGCTTCAAAGCCAACAAAAACAACATATAACGAAGGGGAAAATCTTGATCTGAAAGGACTTAAAGTAAAGGCTGTATATTCAGATAAATCTGAAAAGGAAATAGGTGAGGATGCTTATGAGGTATCGGGATTTGAGTCGAAGGAAGGCAAGCATACAGTTACCATAACCTATATGAAAAAGACTGCAAGCTTTACAGTCACTGTAAATCCCAAAAAGCTTACCAAGATAGAGGTGGCAACACCTCCCACCAAGACCCTTTATAAAACAGGCGAAGGTCTTTCTGTTAAAGGACTTACCGTAAAGGGTGTTTACAGCAATAATACTACCGAGGAAATAAAGAAGTTCTATCTTGAAGGTATCGAAGGCTTCTCCGCTTCTCCCGGTAAAAAGACAATAACCGTACTGGCAGAGGATCAGACCTGTACTTTTGATATAGAAGTAACAGAAAAGACTCTTACAGGTATTGAGATCGGAAAGCTTCCCGATAAGACAGAATATTTTGTGGGTGAGGAATTTGACCCAACAGGACTGGAGATATACGGCGTATTTGATAACGGCAGAAAACAGCTTATAAAGGATTACGCATTGATGAATTTCACTTTGGATGCTGTGGGAGAAAAAACCATAACCATTAATTACAACGACTATAAGGTAGAATTTGCCATAAGCGTTGTTGAACCGGATCAAAGTGAGCTTCCCGGTGATCTGGACGGCGACGGCATGAGAACTATCTTTGATCTTGTAGCTCTGAATAAGTACATGGATGGCGATAGATCATCAGTGGAAAGAACTTATATGGCTGATATAAACAAGGATGGAACTGTAAATCAAATGGACGTTGACGCTCTCAGCATCATCGTTTCTGAACAATAATCTGTTGATATGATCTATAAACAGTACTGCAAAACAAGTTTTGCGGTACTGTTTTTTTGATAGGAGCAAGACGCGATAAGCACGCTAAAACACAATGCATTGACTGTAGCCACAGCAGGAAAATTTGTTTCTCACAGTCATACGTTCATCAATGTAGCACGGAAATCAATTTTTACAAAATAGTTACATAACACATTTGTAGAGGACGTAGCCATCTACATCCCACAGGTTATATAGCAAATGATA
>CACZQG010000008.1 GCA_902783235.1 uncultured Ruminococcus sp. | reverse complement strand
TCATTTGCTATATAATCTGAGGGATGTGGATGGCTACGTTCCCTACAAATGTGTTGTGTAACTATTTTGTAAAAATTGATTTCCGTGTTAAAAAAGCTCCGAAAGAAGCTCCGAAGCAAATACCCGGGAGCCTTTACATCACATAATAAAAGACACCCCACACAGGGATGTCCCTTAAAAGCACAAGTATCATCTTACAGCATGAAATTCATCCTGGTTTTCAGATCAAACAGTATATCTGATATCCCGGACTGAGGATCCTCATTTTCCTCCTGCTGTGCCGCCTTTTCCGCTGCCTCACGAAGCTTCTGTGCATGATACGGATTATTCTGCACCGTTCTTGAGCGATATCCGCCCTTCACTCCTATAGCAGATTCCGGAGTCTGGTCTGCTGTAGGGCTTTTCTTTGCCTCCTCATCCTTGGTATAATCCTCTATTGCCTGTACAAATCTGGGAGAATAGGATGTGCCCAGGATCATATTATAGGTGGAATTGAAATTCATGCTGTCTGTACGCCTACTACTGTATACATCAGGATTGCGTTTGCTTTTGAAGGCACTTGTATAGCTTCGCACCATCATTCCCTTATAGGGGTTATTTATCTTGAATGCCATCGTATCACCTCATTAATCCAATGAATATACTTACATATTATATATCGGCAGTTTTCGTGTATTTTAAAGACCGGGTAGTATTTTTTTCTGTCATTACACTGTTCAATAAGGGGCGTCGCCCCGTCATTATATCTAAAGAGATCAGATCTCCCGACCGACATAAAAAGGCGGTCAAAGACCGCCTCATGTAATACCTGATCCGTATCGCAGACTGCTTCTGCCATCTGTCAGCTTATAGTTTTTCCTCTTTTGCTCTTCTTTGTGTTATCTATAGGCTGTTCCTTGCCGCCCATATCCGTAAATACTGCTTCCTCATCATCGAAGTCATCATCATCGGGATTTTTTTCGCCTATCTTTTCATAATAGGGGTCAATGACATATTTTTTAACTACAGGGTAGCAATTGAAGGATATAATGTATATAAGCACTGCTGCGGGAACAAAAATATATATCACCATAGTAAAGGTATTAACTAATGCCATAAATGCAAAGAAACCGCCGATAAGCAGCACAAACAAAAGGGTGAGAAGATTTTTCTTTATTTCGTAGACTGTAAGTACTATAGAGTTTCTGATTATATTTTTAAGGGATATATCCGTGACCGCAATCATAATATAAGCATAAAAGCTCACCATCATTACCGCAATACCAAGACTTATGCTCAGCACCATCATAACATATATCAGATCGCTTCCCACTGCCTTTGCCATTTGCGGATATATATATACAGCCGCAGCAACGGATATATATACGATAAGATTGACTATTCCCACAGGCAGGGCTTTTTTAAAATTCTCTGTAAATCCCTTTTTAAAATCCCTGATAATAAAAACGTGACGCTCTGTTGAATAATTCTTCATTATCTTGAACACTGCCGTTGTAGCAGGTCCGAAGACCACAAAGAATGCCAGGGTACAAAGTATGGACACTACCAGCTTCATGGCGACCCCTGACAGCATCAGAAACCCAAATACTGCAAAAAAAGCCGGCAGCAGGAAAACGGAATAAAGCATATTAACTTCCATTATCTTCCAGAAATGCCTCAGCAGTATTTCAAAAAATACCACTATCCTGCTCTTTTCAGGGGCATTCTTGTCCACCCCCGAACCGGTTTTATTATAATTAAAAAACAGACCCATGTTGTTTTAAGCTCCTTGTTTTGATCCTGCCATTTACAAGACCCAGTATATCACAGCTGTGTCAATAAGACAGATCAGTGCAGCTGCGGCAGCCATAAAAGCAAATTTTACAGAATAAAGCCTTACATCCCGGGAATGCGAAGCCTCAGAGGGAGTAAAGCAAAAAGCTGCGATCCTGTTGGCACTCTGCCAGGCTTCTCCTCCTCCTATCAGCAGCAGAAGGGCTCCTCCCAATGACAGAGGCAGTACAGATAACAGCAGTGTGGGCATACCCCCAAATCCCTGTAAAAGATATACTGCTGCCGCCGATAAGCCGGAGGCTACGCCTCTTAACAGCACTGTTATACTGACCACTACTTGTCCAAAGGCAAAGGAACCGGCAAAAAACTCTATTCCCAGCAGCCCCATAAGAGGCAGAAGGCTTCTTTTGAACTGCTGAAAAAAAGTGATGCTCCGGCTTTTTTTAAAAATATTCTGAGTAAACCGCAGTCGGATAAGAGAGTCAACATCCTCCAGTAAATATACAAGCACCGCACCTGTTATAACACCTATAAGGATCAGGCACAGCAGCAATAGCTGTCTTCGCTTATGACGTATGTTCTCCCTGTGTCCGCCTCTTGCACTGTATACCGATATTTTCATGGTCACCATTCCTTTTTTGTTCCGGCAAAATGCCTTTTTTAAAAAGGATATGCATCACCATGTAAAATTATTCGTTAAATTCGGAGCAAAGCGTGATAAGCTCACAGGATCACGCTTTGCTCCTCATGGTTTCAGTAAAAGCTATGTCCCCGACACCCTACGATGCGTGGGACATAAGCCGTAAGATTTTAAGGCAATACCGCACAAAGATTGTGCGTCAGATGCGAAGTCAGATTTTTCGTTAGATTGTACAAAATCGATGCAGGCATACTG
>CACZQG010000007.1 GCA_902783235.1 uncultured Ruminococcus sp. | reverse complement strand
TCATTTGCTATATAACCTGCGAGATGTAGATGACTACGTCCTCTACAAATGTGTTATGTAACTATTTTGTAAAAATTGATTTCCGTGGAAAAGTGGCATCACAAATCGCATAAATTGACTTTAAATTATTTTTTAGGGCAAAAAGCGATTTGCTCTGCGGAATAAAACACATCCCGGCATCGTACCATGAAAAAATGCAGAAGCAAGCTGTACCTGCTCACCTCTGCATCATACATTAATCTACTTATTCTTTTAAAAAGCTGTCATGATGTACAAAAAGCTCATCTATTATACTACATTGAATGAAAATTGTATTTTTTTACCGGAATTACCGGTTGTTCCCGTAAAAGTCACCTTTCCGGTATAGGTGTCATTCACCATGATCCTCATGAATGCATATGCACCGGGATTAGCTGCTAAAGGTTCCGTATTCTCTTTCAGAACCATGAAATAAGGATTGATATCTCCGGGAGTAGCAAGATACTGATTGGAGCTTTCCCATACTATATCCCTGTAATCGGCTCTCGGATCTGCAAAAACAGGAACTATTATGATACTGCCTCTTTTAACGCCTGCTTTAAGCTGCTTCATTACATTTTTGCCATACTCCGTCTTATCTATGCTTACCTGAGTAACAGGTGTTTCGCAGACCTGTATCACAGGGCACTTTTTCATGAGCGTATATGCGGAAGCATCATAGTTATATATTCCGCCGGGATAAAGAATATATGTGCCCGGATTTTTAAAATACATTTTTCCGTTGGGTGCTGTTGACAGACTTTCTGTATCATATTCCCAATCCTCAGATGAATACGAGGTCACATCATGCTCTGTTCCGTCATCATCAGTATATGTGGATACAGTCTCACTGACATTCAGTCTGCGAGCTTCCCAGTATGTATTTTTCATATTCTTGCCAAATGCCTTTGGGTCAAACTCTTCACCCGGTCTCAGCTGAGCTGGAGCGGACATCTTTGAAAACACTCTCTTGATTCTTCCATAGCAGATAACAGAAAGCTCAAACCTGTTCACTCCTGCATTGCCATAGGATACCTCAGCTGAAAGCATGGCATTGCCCGGTTTTTTCATTATCAGCTTTCCGTCATGGGCAATGTCAACCACGCTTTTATTATCAGATGAGAGCTTTATCTTTCCCGATACCCCATCCATAGTAATGTACATATCAGAATCAATGGAGATTGCCTCCATCTCATACTCATGCTTGTCCATGCGAACATCATTTGCAGCATCATAGATGATTATTGTTCGCTCAGATTCCTGCTCTTTAAGCTGACTGTCACTCATTCCCTGTTTTTTGCCTGCATATACCCTGAATGAGATACGCTGCTTTGAATATACCGCTGTACCTGTTACTGTATATACTCCCGGCTGTATAGTATTGAGAACAAGTGTACCGTCATTTCCCTGAGCGTCACTGCACCGCACACTAAGTCCGAGAGGGTCATTGGTTTTCCATGTGACAGGCTCTGTGTTTCTGTTTTTCATCATAGGGAGCGAAATCTCGATTTCATCTCCCACCTCGAAGTATTTATCACACATTGTAACCCCATTGCCCACAGTATACAATGTACTGTTTTTTATCATGTATCCGGAGTTTGCCGGCTCACTGTCTTTGATGTTTTCTTTAATACATCTGTCTCCGTCCCAGGGTGCCTGTATAGAAAGAGTACCGTCAGGCTTATACACATTGATCTTATATATGTGGGATTTGAGCGGTTCACTATTGCATTTTCCGTTGGCTTGCATCTGTGCATAAAAGCTGCAAACATTTTCTGCCTTGATGATATCACCGGATATTTCAAGCATTCCAAATGGATAATCCACATAATCTAACAGTAGATCATCTTCAGGATCATATCTGCCGTAGAACGACCAATCCCACCGGTTTTCCGCAGCAGGAGGAAATGCACTTATATCCAGCTTGTATGTGCTTCCTACAGGCATATTTATCTCCACTACGCCCTCTGAGTTGGTTTTGTTGCGGGATTCTCTGAGCTTTTCCAGATTCTGCGGTATTTTTGAAGCTTTGAGAGGTATTGTAAGAGCTTTTTTACTGCCTTCAAGTCTTATGACTATCTTTTCTTTATCTGCATTTGTAAAGCTCATACCATCGTTAAGCTTCACTCCTATATACTGTCCGCCGCTGAGATCAAACAGGGTCTTTCCATCCCCCGGATATGTAACACCATTATCGTAATCGTTTCCCCTCACGCTTGTAAGAGTAAATTTTTCCGTATTATAGCTGAATGTCACACGATCCGATACATCATATGCATCAGATGTAACTCCCAATGAAAAATACTGTGTTATCTCCGGAGCTATAGTCAAAGACTTAACATTGCTCCGCAGCTTTTTTTCTATCGGAAGTATCCTGACCTTTACCGTAACGAAAGGACAATCCGCCGAACCTGTATATGGATATATCCTGATCTCCTGAGGATCATATGATGGGATCTCGGATATTCCCCTGACAAGTCCGTTTTTCAGTGTAAAGCCGCTTCCGCTGCCGGGTACAGAATAAATAAGGGATCTGTCAGCACCGTCCTTCGCTTTGAATGGCAGCCTGAAGCTTTTTCCCTCATCAAGGGTAAGCTCATATGTATTATCCTCCTGTGAGGATTTTTCAAAGCCCACTCCCCTTTTGCTGTCATAGCTGAATATCTGTGCTTTGGTAAGCTCTGCAAATCCTGTTACCGGATGAGGGTTTATGAATATCATGGCTTCACAATATACTGTTCCCTTGCCGGCAGCGGCATCATAGTCCTTTGATACCCCTTTGAGTATAGCTGTATTGTTAAGTCTTCCCAAGGCTTTAGTATTTGTAACGGAAGCAGTCAGTCCATCCTGTGTGAGCCTGCCGGCATTGGATGTACCTCCCTGAGTATTTTCAAGCACCCATTTGAATGTATCACCACTGATAGCGGTGTTTTTCGGGAAATCTATAGCATATGTCCTGATGCCGTCAACAGTCAGCTTTTTTGCAGAGGCATCAGCCTTGATTTTTTCTCCGGCATATATGCTTATTCCCTTTTCCTTATAATAGCAGTCTCTTACGGCATTTATTCCCTCAGGCAGCATTTGAGCTATATTCTTGCTGCATATTATCCTCAGCTTTGAATGATCGCAGCCGTCAAAGGCATCGGGGGAAATATCGGTGACGGTATCGGGTATAGTAACACTTTTCAGATTTTTACAATCTGAAAAGGAAAGTTTTCCGATCAGCTTAACACCGTTTGGAATAATTACTTCATTCAGGGTATATACGCCCTTAAAGGCACGGTCGGAGATCTTTTTGATCTTAACACCTTCATATTCGGGAAATATATCCACCGCAGGATTATCTCCCTTGTAGGCAAAAGCAATATTTCCTGTTATCTTACTGTCAATGAGTCCTTTTCGGGAAGTAAAGCTAATGGGGGCATCGGATATGATATTACCTCTGTATGCAGGATAGTATGTACCGTCCTTCGCTCCGTTACGAACATTCAGTGTGAGCCGAACACTGTTCTTTTCCTCTCTTACCGCAGAGACCACAGTTATATCCTTTACCGGGGCAGGATGATCCTTATCTGATGAAAGTGAGAACAATGACGCAGCTATCTCCGTCTTATCCGTGGCAGACACATCAATTGTAACCTGTCTTTCCTTTGAGGGCATATCATGATAGTCAAAGACTGCATCAACACTTTGAGGAAGAGCTGTAACACCCTCTGCATTTGTATCATTTTTGGAATACACCTTTAAAAATACACTGCCGGATCCCTGTTCTATAAGATCGGTCACATTTTTTCCTGCCTTGGCATCCGACAGACTCGCAGAGATAAATGATAAGCCGGGATGATCGTTTTCCGGGTAGGGATAACCTGTTGTAACACTAACAAAATCCTTATCGTTGTAAGAAGTTACCTCCATTCCCACAAGGAAATCTCCCGAAACACTGACAGGCTCATTGAATACAGCTGTTCTCCATTCATTATAGCACTTAGTACTGTATCCTTTTTTTGTCTTTAAACTCATTGAGTCATCATCAAGGAATGAAACGTCCACTTCTTTAAAGTCACGGGGGTTTCCGGTAGCAGAGACATAAAACCTGTAGCTTGCTTCTCCTTTATTATAAGGAAGGAGTATTCCGATACCATTGAGCTTTTCGGTTTTGCTGTTTGCAGTATACTTGTTATAAGCAAAAAAGCTATTGGAGCCTGACTGAGAATATACAGAATTTTCCGCACATTCCAGCTCATACAGATCATCATACAGTGCTTCTCTCTCTATAATACCGTCAATACTGTCAGCACCTATTGACGTATAGTAGGACATCCAGAAGTATCCATCGCTTCCCCACTCGCTTCCCCAGCTGTTTTTACAAAGCCATGCGCCATCACCGGCAGGTCTTGTTTTGAAGGCAGAAGCCGGGATACTGTCATCCCAGCCCACTACGGAAACAGCATGGGAATCCCCCTTAATACCATCGGTAACATAATATGTACATCCATATTCACAATCAGAAAATTGATCGGCAGCGTTGGTGTAATTTATAGTAACAGCTCCGCTTCTAAGTACATCATTTTTTATAACAGATAAAAATGCAGGAAGAGCCTTTCTGCCCTCAAAGGTTGATGGACTAATACTTCCGTACTCTTTTGTATGGGTAGGATAAAACCCTGCTTTATTGGCAAAGGATAATGTCTCCGATATATCCCTTGCCTGTTCATAGTCAATTCTATATGGATCATCCTTTTCATACACAGGACCGCTGACTCCCTCACGTCCACCTATAAAATATGGAAGAGCATCCCGGAATCCTGCCCCCTCATCAAATGAATGCCTTGAAAACGGAACATAAATATTATTTCCATCCGGGGAGGTGGCAAACCTCAGATGGTTTTCTGAAAGATCAAGATATTCTCCGTATTTTTCATAGTATTCCTCAGAAGAAAGTCCGAGATGTGTGAGAACCATTGCCTCATATTCATTTATGGAAGCGTGTGCCCAGCAGGTACCGTCAGATCCCTGATTCTTTACAGGAGTGATATACGGATTATC
>CACZQG010000006.1 GCA_902783235.1 uncultured Ruminococcus sp. | reverse complement strand
AGCCTTTGAAAAGGCTTGACCTAAACTTTTGTATTTAAGTAATTCATAGTTTATTACAAATTGCTTACTAAAATTGATTTCCGTGAATGTGTTCTGGGGGATTTTGCTTCAGGATATAAAACGGCATGAATAATAAAAGTAAGGAAAAAGATATAAAGGAGAGCAAGCCTATATATTTCAAAGGAAAACCGTCAGCTTAATCAGTATTCGAGAGGCTTTCTGATGCTTACCGACTACATATCCGATAAGTTGACATAAATGATTATTTTGTGCTATAATGTTTAATAGAGGTATTATACATACAGGAGGAACGATGATGGAGTTGAAAACAAGGATAGCGGCAATAATAGCGGTTTCTGTCTGCGGTATGTGTTTGTTTAGCGGATGCAGCAGTGAGGAGCTGGAAGGAAAAATAGAAGAGCCCACCGAAAAAACGGCTGAATATGCAACTGCAGCAGGAAATCCCATATGGTCATCGGTGAACGGTAAAAAAATAGGCGATGAAGATG
This sequence comes from uncultured Ruminococcus sp., assembly GCA_902783235.1. Taxonomy (GTDB): domain Bacteria; phylum Bacillota; class Clostridia; order Oscillospirales; family Ruminococcaceae; genus Porcipelethomonas. Next base: position 5,615 of record CACZQG010000006.1, on the reverse strand, counting down.
GATATGATGCTGCTATAACAGAGGACGGGGAATCTGCTGTGCAATTTGAACATTTCCCTGACAGCTATAAGCCGCAGAAAAGCGAATATAATTTCTATTTTACATATAAAATGGTACATCCCTGGTGGGATGCTGTATCATTGGGAATGGAAAGTGCAGTTGAAAAGTATAAGGATCTTGGAGTTAATATCAGCTTTGATTATGTTGCACCGGATCAGGTATCCTCTCTGGATCAGAGAAAAAAGCTTTTGAAGGCTGCTCAAGAGGATTATGATGTTATAGGGGTGGATGTTGACGACAAAAAGGTCATAACTCCTGTGATAAATGAGCTTATGGAAAGCGGTAAAAAGGTCATGACCTTTGCAAGCTCTGACTCAAATAAAGAGGATGGCTGCAAAAGGATAGCTTATGTGGGAAATACCCATAATTATCGTGATGGTGCAGATCTTACGGAGGCTCTCTGTGAAAAGCTGGGAAGAAAAGGCAAGATAGTATTGCTTATCGGTACTCAGTCCAGTCCCTGCTATGAGGACAGAGCAAGGGCGGCAAGAGAAATAATCAATAAATATCCTGATATGGAGATCGTGGATTCTGCTTATGATGAAGATAATGAGGATATAGCATATGAATATACTATGGGATTTATAAAAAAATATCCGGATATAAGCGGCATTATATGCTGTGATATGAGTGGTCCTGTGGGTGCTGCAAAAGCGGTTATAGAGGAAGGCTTACAGAAAAAAATAACCATAGTTGGAATGGACCACGATAAGCAGGCATTGGAATTTCTCAGAGACGGCAATATCTACTGTCTTGGAGTCCAGGATTGCTTTTCAATGGGGTTTGATACCATACAGACGGCAATAAAAATAGCTGATGGACTTATGCCCGGTGGAGAATACCGTGAAACTACAGATGAAAAAACTACCATAATATATAAGGACGATGCAAAATATATGCTTCGTGTATTGTATGGTGAGATTGACTGACAACAGGGAGGAAAAAGGGCAGATGTCAAGACCTAAAATGTTCAGAAGCAAAAATCTGATGAAAAATGCTAACCGGACAATAGTATTTATGGTGGTCTCTATTCTTATCATAGCATCCTTTCTTGTAGGCTCTACCATTTATAATTCAAATAAATCACGTCAGGGAAGTATGGAAACAGTTGATAATGTAAGTGAATTCTTCCTGGAGGAGCTGGCAGCAAGAAGAGTAAAGCTGATCAGTTCTGAGCTGGAAAGTAAATCCAATGAGCTTGCTCTCAGTGTAAGTGCTATAGAAGAATCGGATCTTGTATCCATAAATACTTTGAGAAAATACATAGGAAGAATAAAAAGATACTATAATCTCAATAAATTTGCTTTGATCGATGAAAACGGATATATCTATACAGATCACAGCACCACTACATCTGTTTCCATGTATCCCTTCCTTTCGGAGGGACTGAAGGAGCATTATGTAGGCACTTCAAATGTATACGGAGCAAAAAAGCAGCTTGTGATCGCTAATCCCGTGAGAAATGTGGAATTTCAAGGCTCCAGGATAACAGCCTGCTTTATGGAAATCGATATACAGAATATGTTTTCAAGTATGACTCTCAATTCGGTACAGACGGATGTGTACTATAACATATATTACAAAAACGGAGAGAGCCTTACTAAAAACTCCATAGGCAACCGTGAAGGCGGAAGAAATCTTATGAAGGAGCTGAAGGAGGCATCCTTTGGCAATGAAGAAAAGGAAAATGATCCGGCTCAGGGCTATAATAAGATAAAAAATGATTTTGAAAAAGGAAATTCGGGATTTTCAGAGATAAGCTTCAATGATGTGGGAGAAAGGATGTATTATACCCCTGTGGATAATACCGGCTGGATGCTGGCGGTGTTTATCCGTGAAAATGCTATAGAGCAGCAGATAAGTGATATAAGCACCACTATGTTCAAAAGGAGCATATTCCAGATAACTGTTATGATGACAGCTTGTATCGCAGCCTTTATTGCCTTTTATTTCCTGACAAAGCGTTCGGTAAATATTTATAAGGCAAAGGAACACGCTGAAACAGCAAGACTGGAAGCGGAAAATGCAAAGCTGGAGGCTGAATCTGCGCAAAAGTCTGCTGAAAAGGCAAATCGTGCTAAAACCACCTTCCTGAATAATATGTCTCATGATATGAGAACTCCTATGAATGCTATCATAGGCTTTACCAACCTGGCGAAAAAGAATATAGACGATACGAAAAAAATCGAGGATTATCTTACAAAGATAAATGTTGCAGGTGAGCATCTGCTGTCACTTATCAATGATGTATTGGATATGAGCCGTATCGAAAGCGGAAAGATAGAAATAGAAAAATCTCCTATGAGTATAAAAGATATGCTCAATGAGATAAACACTATAATGGTTGGTGATATGAAGGAGAGAGGTCTTGAATTCACCTTGAATAATAACACTAACCATGACTTTGTGGAATGTGACAGACTTAGACTGAAACAGATAATCATCAATCTTCTGAGCAATGCCATGAAGTTTACTCCCGAGGGAGGAAGTGTTACAATAGGTGTTGATGAGACATCCGGTGAGCAGGCAGATGTAGACAATTATATCATTACTGTTGAGGATACAGGTATAGGCATGAGTCCCGATTTCTGCAAGAGGGTATTTGAAGCCTTTGAGCGTGAAAGAACAAGTACGGTCAGCGGTATACAGGGAACCGGTCTGGGAATGTCTATTACCAAAAAGCTGGTGGATATGATGGGAGGACATATAAGCGTTGAAAGTGAAGTAGGTGCAGGTACTTGCTTTACTGTTGAGATCCCCCTGAGAAAAAGCGAGGAGGATGAAAGCCTGTCAGAAAATAATACACAGGCATCAGAAGAAAATGAGATCTCACTTGAAGGCGTAAGAGTACTGCTTGTAGATGACAATATGATGAATATTGAAATAGCAGAGGTGATACTCAGCGAGTACGGTATGATAATAGATACCGCTGATGACGGTACTACCGCTGTATCTAAAGTCAAATCGGATGATTATGACATAGTACTTATGGATATACAGATGCAGGTAATGGATGGATATGAAGCTACCAAGATGATAAGAAATATGAGTGAGCCCAGAAAGGCAAGAGTTCCTATCATCGCCATGACTGCAAATGTATTTGAAGAGGACAGAAGGATAGCAATGGATGTAGGTATGAATGGTCATATTGCCAAGCCCTTTGAGGTGGATAAGATGATAGCTACTATACAGAGCGTTCTTATGGAAAAGAAAAATAAAATGCGATGATCTGACGGTGAAATGCCGGTATGCCCCAAATATTTTCTTTGCTGTAAAGGTGTGATGGGAATGAAGCAAGGTCCGGGTCATCCCAGGGTACTGCTTATAGGCAACGGGCTTAATAAAGCCTTTACCGATGCAAAGCTTTTAAAGGAGATACTCTGTGACATGACCTCAAATAAGAATATCACCGAAGATATGGAGCTGAAAATGCCCTTTCCTCTTGAAGTAGTACTGCGTACAAATGATAATGTAAATAATCGGCTTATAGGCATAAGCCGTCAGATGTACGGCAGAGTGGATGACAGCTACAGAAGGGTGATAAGAAAAATACTATCTATGGGATTTGATGAGATCATCACTACCAATTACAGCTATGAGATAGAGATAGGCGCATCGGATAGTGAGGATATCACAGATTATGAGCTGAAAAAAATGCAGCGTCATACAAAAGCGGTGAATAAAGCGGAAAGTATGTATCTGCTCCATACATATAATGAAGTGGAGTATAACGGATATAAAAACAGAGTATGGCATATACACGGTGAATCCCGTAAGCCCTCCAGTATGATAGTGGGTCACTATTACTATGGTACAATACTTTACAAATACAGACAATTTCTGGCAGGAAGGAAATATTATGATTTCAACAAGCCTGACTATGAAATGAAAAGCTGGATAGATTCCTTTATACTTGGAGATGTATATATACTGGGATTTAAATTCGATCTGGCTGAGATGGATCTTTGGTGGCTGCTCAACAGAAAGAAGAATGAAAAGGTGAGAGGAGGCAGAGTATATTTCTACGAGCCGAAAAAGCTGGTGGACGGAAAGATCTTTAAGATATTTGATGAACGGATAGAGCTGATGAAGCTTTACAGAACAGAGCATATTGATCTGGGCTGTGCTATTGAGGAAAATGATGATCCTGAAAATATAGAGAGGAAATTCAGAAGGTTTTATACAGAGGCAATAGATGACATAGACCGTAAAATGAGAGGGAGATGATCTATGACTGCTAAAAAAATATTGTCGGCTGTTTTATCTGCTTTTATTCTGGTGATTATTATTTCGGCAGGATATAAGGGAGAAGCAGCTGAAGGTGAATATACATACAGATGCGACTATATGTATGATATGCTGGAGGTCCCGGAGGAAAAACAGCTTTATGACGATCTGGAGGTGGAATGTGAAAAAATACACAATTCCTATGATTACTATGCAAGAACAGACCGTGTATATTATTCAAAAAGACTTTCAAGAGAAAGAGCAGTGGAAGTAATGATAATATTTGTCAATGACAATCCTCAGTACTTCTGGCTCAGTACTACCTATACGGCGTACTCGGGAAATATGAGAGCTGATTCTATTTCAATAGAGCTGCTTGATTATTTCAGTGACGGAGATATAAGACAAGCGACCAAAGCGAAAATTGAAAGCATCCAGGAAAAATATATCAAGGGTGCAGAGGAATATCAGACTGACTATGAAAGAGCATTATATCTTCACAATATGCTGTTGAAAAATGTTGAATACAAAATAGGTGACTGGGATCAGACAGTGGCATCTGTATTTTTACAGGGAGAAACAGTATGTGCCGGATATTCAAAAGCTTATGCACTGCTATGCAATGCTCTTGGGATAGATACCATAGTGGTGGTAAGCAAGGATCATGCGTGGAATATGATAAATCTTTATGGCTATTGGTTCAATGTGGATGTTACAAATGATTATAATTCCAGCATCTATCTTTTTGTATCCGATAAAAGAGTTGCTGAAATAGATAAGCTTCTGGGAGTAAGCGGCAGACATACCCCGGAAACCAAATCATATCCTTATTACTATGATGATTTTCCAGAATGTGAGTATTCCTATGCAGAGATCGCAAGTAAGATCCCGGGAGTATCTCAGCTTCGTGGAGATGCCAATTCCGATGGACTTGTAAATGTCCGTGATGCAGCCTTTATAGCAAAGCATATTTCACAGGGCATAGCAGCAAATCTTCCGCAAAAGGCAGATTATAATATGGACGGTATTATAAATGTCCGTGATTCGGCTTCTCTTGCCAGGAATCTTTCTATGGCAGCATAATGATAATAGCATTGACTTTTCAGTTAAGGCAATACCGCACAATCTTTGTGCGGTATTGCCTAAAAACAATTAGCTCTTTCATTAGTTCGTCACCAATAATTGGTGAGATATAATGAATTCGTTCCTTTACTTAGGGGACGCCCTCACTTGCAGGGCGTCCCCTCTTTCAAAACAGTCCACCGGACTGTTTTGAAATTCACCCCTTGCGGAGCGCCCTACGGACAAAAGCGAATTGCCAACTTCGT
>CACZQG010000005.1 GCA_902783235.1 uncultured Ruminococcus sp. | reverse complement strand
GCCAAATCAACATACAATATAATTATACTATATTTTAAATGATTTTGCAAGTGTTTTTACAATTTTTTATTTCAAAATGTGATGGGGATACAGTTTAACGCCGAAAGTCCCCCGGCATATAAGTACATAAAAAAACAGGCCGGCAAATACCGACCTGATTTCCTTCAGAAGAAAAGCAAATAAATCAATTAGCTCTCTCTACCTTACCTGAACGAAGGCACCTTGAGCATACATGGATATGACAAGGAGTACCCTTTACAATAGCTTTTACACGCTGAACATTAGGCTTCCAGGTTCTGTTAGTTCTTCTGTGTGAGTGAGAAACTTTTATACCGAATGTAACGCCCTTTCCGCAGATATCACATTTTGCCATTGACTGCACCTCCTTTAATTTTCTTACGATTCAACTTAAATAACCTTACTCATTCCTTCTTAAAGTGTATAAAGCAAAAATATAGCCATGAATAAAGTCAACATATATATTCTATCAGAAAACGGAAAAAAAATCAAGTCTTTTTTGAAAATTTTCAAAATTTTTTTTAATTTATCATAATTTGCTTGAATTTACTTGAAATTTCCATCACGATAATGTATAATAGTATGTGATAATGTTTTCACATCACGACAAATGAAGGGATTATTATGAACTTTTTTAATATGAATTTTGATATGTACACTGTTTTACAGTTATTTACAAAGGTAGTTATTGTTTTTCTGATCCTGCCTATACATGAATTTGCCCATGCCTGGGCTGCTCATAAAATGGGAGATGATACAGCGGCATATATGGGAAGACTTACCCTGAACCCTTTATCACATATAGATCCCATAGGTGCTGTATGCCTTGTCCTCACAGGCTTCGGATGGGCTAAACCCGTACCCATAAATCCCACAAAATTCAGAAAGCCACGTTTCGGCACATCTGTTACGGCAGCCGCAGGTCCTCTTTCTAATCTGATAGTTGCTTTTATAGCGCTTGTTGTCTACAGAGTACTTGCCTGTACCGAATTTATAGCCCAGGGCGGAGATATGACATACTTCCTGATGTATATGCTGAGCTTTTTTGTTCAGGTGAATATCGGTCTTGCCATATTCAACCTTATTCCCATTCCTCCTCTTGACGGTTCAAAAATAGTACAGTACTTCACAAGTGCCAAATTTGACCGTATGATGGCTCAGTACTCACAGTATATCAGCATAGGCTTTATGATAATAGTTCTTTCGGGTATTCTCAGCAGACCTCTGGGCTGGATAGACGGAAAGATCTTTGATTTTTTCTGGTTTATAACAAGCTTTATCCCAAGTCTTATGGGAGTCGGCTGATCTATGAACAGCATATCATTCAAGCTGGATGTTTTTGAGGGTCCCTTAGACCTGCTGCTGCACCTGATATCAAAGCACAAGCTGAATATCAACGATATTGAGATTTCCAAGCTGCTGGAACAATACCTTCTGTATATCAGACAAGCACAGGAGCAGGATCTGGAGCTGGCAGGAGAATTCCTTGAAATGGCGGCACGACTTATATACATCAAAACAGTTTCCCTTCTTCCCAGAGCTCAGGAGGCTGAGCAGATCAAAAAAGAGCTGCAGGGTACTCTTATTGAATACTCACTGTGCAAGCAGGCAGCAGCTAAGCTTCGGGAACAGTTTTCCGGAAATGATATATTTGTCCGTGCACCTTTAAAGCTCAAGACAAGTGGGGAGTATAAGCTCAAGCATGACCCCAATATACTGGCTGAGATATATTTTGGAATGCATATAAAAAACGTTGACGAAAAAAAAGCCAATGAAAAGAAGATCAACGATGTTGTTCAGCAAAAAGTAGTATCAGTCATATCCAAGGTGGTTTATGTCATGAAAAATCTATACAGATACGGAAGTGTAAGGATAGACAAGCTTTTTGACGGCATGACGGGTCGCTCCGAAAGAGTTGCTACGTTCCTTGCCATACTGGAGCTTACCCGTTCGGGAAGAATAATGATAAGTGATGATAATACCACGGTCTATACCAAGAAAAAGGGTGAAGTGAATGCAGCTCAATAAAATAGCAGCAGCGGTGGAGGCTATTCTCTTTGCTTACGGCGATGCTGTTGAGGATAACAGGATCGCTGAAGCCGCCGGGATCGATAAGAGCGATGTGGAAAGAATAATACGTCTGCTTAATGAAAGATATAATGACAACGAAAGCGCAATAGAAATTATCCGTCTGGGAAACAGATATCAGATGTGTACCAGAAAGGAATATGCGGATAATATCAGAACGGTGATGGAGTCAAAAAAGCAGATGCCCCTATCCAACGCTGCCATGGAGGCATTAACTATAATCGCATATAACCAACCGGTCACCAAAGGGTTTGTAGAAAGTGTCAGAGGTGTTGACAGCTCTGCGGTTGTAAATTCTCTGGTAGAAAAAGGCCTTCTTGAGGAAGCAGGAAGACTTGATGTTCCCGGCAGACCGGTAGCATTCCGCACCACTCCTAACTTTCTCAGGTGCTTCGGACTCACCTCATTAGATGATCTCCCCCCCTTAGTAAGGGAAAACGAGAACAAACAAGCCACCTTGTTTGACAAGGATGAAGAAGATGACAGCTATAGTGTTGAAGGCAGAACGGTAGAAAATGATGATAATACGGATCATGACAACACTGAAAACAGCATAGACAGGGAAACATGGGATCAGCAGTCCCGTGATCCCGGATAAGGGAGATATAATATGAAGATTGCTCTGATAATCATCGGCTGTATTATCCTGTTGCTGCTGATACTTCTTTTTTCTCCCATTAGAGTGTACATTGAGTACTTAGGAGGCAAACCAAAGGTAGTACTTAAATACCTGTTTTACGGGAAAACATTGGTGGGAGGTCAAAAAAAGCCGAAGACCCAAAAGAAAAAAGCAAAGAAGAAAACAAAAAAAAATGACTCCAAAAAGAAAGCCGATAAAAAAGAAAAAGAAGAAACAAAAGAAAAAAGCGGACTTCTTCCGGACAGTCTCGGAGGAAAGATAGACTTCATTCTGGAGCTTGTAAAGCTTGGAGGCAGAGCACTGCGTAAGCTGCTGCGCCGCATCCTTATAAAGGATATCATTATAAACTTTACAATATCAGATGAAGATGCCTGCGAATGTGCTCTTAAATTCGGAAAGACAAACATTATAGTTTATAATGCTTTTACTGCATTGAGCTGCTTTTTAAGGCTCAGGAAGAAAAGCATTCAAATAAAATGCGTATACAATAAGCCGGATTGCATTTATGATACTTCATTTACGATCTGTATCACACCGGGTGCTCTCATAGCAATAGCACTTGGGTTTGCCTTTGCTTTTCTGAAGCTTGTAATAAAAACAAAAAAAGCGGAAAAGCTAAAGGATGAGGAAAAAGAAGCAGATACACGGGAAATCGAAGATAATAATGACAATAAGGCAGCGTAAATACCGCATATTGATCATCATTGCTGATAACGAATGATCCATATCCAGTTATTGGTAAAGATCTTAATATCGCCGCACCTGCGGCAGAAACGGAGAGGAAAAAAATGGCAGAGGAAAAACATACAATTGGCAATATCATGGGTATAACTCTTGACAGACTGAAGGAAATGGTAGATGTAAACACTATCATCGGAGAACCCATAAGTCTTCAGGACGGTACAACCATAATCCCTATCTCAAAGGTATCATTCGGATTTGCATCAGGCGGATCCGACCTTCCTGCAAAAACAGAGAAGGAATTGTTCGGAGGCGGCTCCGGTGCAGGTGTTTCTATTCAGCCTATCGCATTTATTGTAGCATACAAGGGTGATGTAAAGCTTATGCAGATGTCTATCAACGCATCTACTCCCAATGCGGTCGCATCCCTCATACCAAATGTTATAGATAAGGTATCAGGTCTGATAAAAAGCAAAAAGAAGAATGATGATGACGAGCCCGAGGACAAACTCAGGACCGAAGTGATATCATAAGGAATATTTTTCATGTGACCCTCATACAGTTTATTGATGTCCCAATTAAATCTTGAAGATTTATGCGAAGAATAAATGCTGAAATTCAAGGAGGGAAGGTTCAGGAATACTGGCGTACCCCAAGGGCATTTGCATTTCTATCCAAATTATAAATTTGGTGAAATACTGGCATATTTCAAGCCTTTCCGACGCAGAAGTTCAGTATTTAGACAAGCAGAAAATTCAAGATTTAGTTGGTGGATCAATATTAGATCGCAGAGGTGTATTTCCTCAGGTCAATGCACAATACGGATCATAAATGCGTGGGGGTAATATATGAAAAAAATCATCTGTTTTACTGTTTCAATATTTTTAACTGTATTGTCATCCATTAGCTGTATTTCTCTTTCGGCGGCAGAAGCAATTCCTGCTGTCTCAGCCAAAGCCTGTGTACTATTAGAGGAG
>CACZQG010000004.1 GCA_902783235.1 uncultured Ruminococcus sp. | reverse complement strand
TTTATCATCTGCTATATAACCTGCGAGATGTAGATGACTACGTCCTCTACAAATGTGTTGTGTAAATATTTTGTAAAAATTGATTTCCGTGACTATGCAGAAAAAAATCTTGACAACTCATAAAAAACATGATATAATATAACAGTACGCAGAAAGCGTAGAAATTGGTATCCTTACCCATTTGAGATAATGGGCGATCCCGGAAGGAGGTGTTATACATGGCAAAATTATCTGCTAAGTATGAAGTTATGGCTGTTTACAGCATGAAGGAAGGCGAGGACGCTGCTAAGGCTCTCGTTGAAAAGTTCAAGAAGCTTATCGAAAAGAACGGCACTATCGAGTCTGTTGACGAGTGGGGCAAGCGTAAGTTGGCTTATGAGATCGACGATCAGACAGACGGCTACTATGCACTCTACACATTCGAGTCAAAGCCTGATTTCCCTGCTGAGCTGGACAGAAAGTTCAAGATCACAGAAGGCGTTATGCGTTCAATGATAATCGTTAAGTAAACGGCTGCTTGGAGGACTTCAAAATGATAAACAAGGTTATTATTATGGGCAGACTTACTGCCGACCCAGAATTGAGACAAACTACATCCGGTATTTCTACCTGCCGTTTTTCTGTTGCTGTGGACAGAAGCTACAAGTCAAAGGACACGGGCGAGAGACAGGCGGACTTTATCAGAGTCGTTGCCTGGAGACAGACTGCTGAATTTGTGAGCAGATACTTCTCAAAGGGCAAGATGATAATAGTTGAAGGCAGTCTGAGAAACAGTGATTACACTGACCAGAACGGCGTTAAGCACTATGGTATGGATGTTCAGGCAGACAATGTTTCCTTCGGAGAGACAAAGAGTGCATCTGCTCAGAACGGAGCTATCGGCGCAGCAGGCGGAGGATTCACAAGACCCGAACCGTCACAGCCTCAGGCTTCCCAGTCTGTACCCCAGGCTGATGCAGGCATTCAGTTGGGTGACCTTGGTGATTTTGAAGAGATACTCAGCGACGGTGAAGTTCCGTTCTGATATGGCGGAACACCTTTTAAACTTTATACTAAGGAGGTTTGTGTTATGGAAAGAGAAAGAAACCCTCGTGGCCCCAAGAGACCCCGTAAGAAGGTTTGTATGTTCTGCGCTGACAGAGTAGAAGAGATCGACTACAAGGACATTGCAAGACTCAGAAAGTGCATGACTGACAGAGCTAAGATATTGCCCAGACGTGTAACCGGTACCTGTGCATATCATCAGCGTCAGCTTACTGCTGCTATAAAGAGAGCAAGATACATTGCCCTTCTTCCCTATGTAAGCGAGTAATTTTATAATGATATAAAAGGAGAAGCTTTGTGCTTCTCTTTTTAGTTTATAGGCAAAACCGTCAGGATACTGTACAGTATCCATAATATGATCAGAGGTGAACGGCAATGAGTGAATTGCAGAAATATATAGATGAAAGCAGCTATATCGTATTCTTCGGAGGGGCAGGAGTTTCTACCGAGAGTGGTATACCGGATTTCAGAAGTGTGGACGGGCTATATAATCAAAAGTATAAATTTCCACCTGAGACTATCCTGAGTCACGACTTTTTTGTTAAGCAGACCGAGGATTTTTATGAGTTTTACAAGGACAAGATGATAATTCCGGGGGCAGAGCCGAATATTACCCATAAAAAGCTTGCCGAGCTGGAAAGATCCGGTAAGCTGAAAGCGGTGGTCACTCAGAATATAGACGGTCTTCATCAGAAGGCAGGCAGCAGGACGGTATATGAGCTTCATGGCTCGGTGCTGAGAAACTATTGCAGCAGGTGCGGTAAATTTTATGATGAAAAATTTATCATGCAGTCACAGGGAGTACCTCTGTGTGAGTGCGGAGGTACTGTAAAGCCCGATGTGGTGCTGTATCAGGAGGGGCTTGATGATAAGGTGGTCAGCGGTGCTCTGGCGGCAATATCCGCAGCTGACCTTATAATAGTCGGCGGCACTTCCCTGAATGTTTATCCGGCAGCGGGATTTTTAAGATACAGGCAGAGATCCTGCAAGCTGGTATTGGTAAATAAATCTGAGACTCCATATGATGATATGGCAGATCTTGTTATACATGATAGTCTGGGCAGGATATTTTCAGAGATCAGAACAGAGGAGGACTGCTGATGAAGGCGGTAGTACAGCGTGTTACACGGGCATCCGTAACAGTGGATGGAAGTGTGTGCGGCAGGATAGATAACGGACTTCTGGTGCTTTTAGGCGTAGGCAGCGGAGACGGGAAGCAGGATGCCGAAAGGCTTGCGGCAAAAATATGCAGACTTCGTATTTTTTCCGATGAAAATGACAAGATAAATTTATCCGTGAATGATGTGAAGGGTTCACTTCTGGTTATATCACAGTTTACCCTGTATGCTGATTGCAGAAAGGGCAACCGTCCCAACTTTATGAATGCAGCAGCACCGGATATAGCAGAGGAGCTTTATGAGTACTTTTGTGAGGAGTGCAAAAAATATGTCCCCACAGTGGAAAAGGGTATATTTGGTGCAGATATGAAGGTGGAGCTTCTTAATGACGGTCCTTTTACCGTTGTGCTGGAGGATATTTAAGGCAACACCGAACAA
>CACZQG010000003.1 GCA_902783235.1 uncultured Ruminococcus sp. | reverse complement strand
TGACACTCTTCCTGAAATAGCTGATTTCAATGAAGATGGTAAGGTAAATGTCCGTGATGCTGCGGCTATTGCTAAGGCTCTTGCTAAGGGTGAATTAAATAAGAAATAATTTCTCCCATATACATATATATTATATAATACCGTACTTTTGTGCGGTATTATTTTTTTATCTATTAAGGCAACAACGCATAAAGACCGCTTAGGAGCTTTGCACGGTGTTGCCTATAGTCTTTGTGCTGTGCTGCTTTAAGTCCATATTGTAATAAATTGCCATTTTGCCGAAAAATTTCCACTATATATAGCTTTAATTCTATATCATATATTTTAAAAATCCATTGCTTGAAAGCATTAAAAATGATATAATAAATGTACTGGCCTATTAATAGGTATTATGCTTGAAAAAAGGGGAATAGAAATTGAAAAACAAGCTTAGAATATTTGCTGCGCTTATTTTGTCTGCGTGTATGTTAACCACCGGATGTGAAAAGCCTAAGTCAGATGGCGCAAACTTTTCATTTGATTATGCGATGCTGGGGCATCCTGAAAGCCTCGATCCACAGATTGCAACTGATGAGTGCTCTCTTATGGTAATAGGAAATCTCTATACCGGATTGCTGGAAAGAGATGGTAATGGCGGGCTGAAAAATGCTGCCTGTTCCGATTATAAAGTGTCAGATGATGGTTTGACCTATAATTTTACTATACGAAATAACTGCTATTGGTTTCAGGATAAAAACGAAGACGAGGAGGTAACAGATGATGAGTGTTTTCCTGTTACTGCCTACGACTTTCAATTTGCTTTCAGGCGTATTTTTGATCCCACTACCCAGTCACCCTACCGTGAAACGTATTCCTGTATAAAGAATGCAGAAGAAATCATTAAGGGAGATACAGATTATAACGAGTTGGGTGTAGCTGCGCTTAGTGATAATGAACTTGTGATTCAGTTGGATCATACAAGCCCGGAGTTTTTGAATTCATTGACACTTACTCCTGCAATGCCATGTAATGAGGAATTTTTTCTGAAAACCAAAGGCAGATACGGGCTTGATGACAAATCAGTCATTTCAAATGGTGCTTTTTTTCTCAGGCTGTGGTTTTATGACCCATATGGACATGATAATCTGATATATATGCAGAGAAATCTGGGGAACACGGCATATGACAAAATATATCCTACAAATCTCAATATTTATATGAAGGAAAGTACTGAGGATGTTAAGAACAGCTTTGAGAATGGTGAATCAGATGTTATGCTTTCATTTATATCATCTCAGAAGCTGGAGGAAGAGAATAACATTAAAAAATATGACAATTACACTTTGGGAATACTGATAAACCCCGATAAACCGGAATACGGCAATAAGAATATCAGAATGGCTCTTGCATATGGTATTGACAAAGAATCTTTTGATAAGAGTACATCTGATGATATTTCAAAAGCCTATGGATTGATTCCCTCAGGAGTCATGTATAACGGTAAAAGCTATAGAGAACAGGTAAAGGACACAGATGCATTTTCTGATGATGATGGTAAAACCGTGAAATATGATCCGGATAAAGCATCTGAGTTTTTCCGAACAGGAATGGATGAAATGGGTAAACGTTCTCTTGAGAATACTAAATTCCTTGTTCCAAAGGATCTTCTTGATACGGAATATCTTCATCTTGTTACACAGGAATGGCAGAACCTTTTTGGCATTTACATCGGTATTGAGGAAGTGTCACCTGAGGAGTTTGATGAACGTATAAGGAAAAAGGATTATACTCTGGCTATATATCCTCTTACAGGCACATATAACAGTCCTATGGCTTTTATTGACAATTTCAAGTCTTCTGATTCACCCTTTGGTTATCAGAACAATAATGTAGATGAGCTGATAAATGAGATCGGTGGTATGAAAGATGAGGAGGAGATAGTTAATAATTATAGGGAGGTTGAGAAAACCATACTTAATGATTTTCTGTTTATCCCCGTATTCTACAAATCGGAATATGAAATAATGGGAAAGGGCAATGATGATATCATTTATGATCCATTTACAAAGCAATTATTCTTCCGACAGGCTAAGTATTATGGCTAAATAAATATATTTAAACTAATGTATTTTAAAAAGATGTGGCATATTACCTATTGAATAATAACTGTATATGTGGTACAATTAGTAAGAATTGTTTATATTAAAGGAGAATTATTATGAAAATAAAAAAGATACTTGCAATTCTATCGGCAGCTTCAATGATAGCCTGCCTGGCAGCTTGTGGAGAAGATAAATCAGAAAGCTCATCTAAAAAAGCCGTTGAGACTGAAACCGTTGCAGCAGAAAGCGGCGCAGATGACAGTTCTTCATCAACAGCTGCAGCGGAAGAAACAACTGAATCTGTAATAGCAGAAACTACAGCTGCCAATGACAAAGCTGATTCATCTGCAAATTCGGATGAAGTCAGCGATATCATGAGCTGTTATGATAAGGATAATGCTCAGGAAACTGTTATTGCCTTGCTGAAAAAAGGCTTTTCAAACTCATTTGGTGAAAATATGAAAATTGAGTATGATAAAGATACTCAGACATATGATCTGGCTGTATGGCAGAATGGTTTCTCTGCTGCTCTTGATACAGAGGCCGGTGCTAATGCTCTCCACA
Organism: uncultured Ruminococcus sp.; assembly: GCA_902783235.1. Classification (GTDB taxonomy): domain Bacteria; phylum Bacillota; class Clostridia; order Oscillospirales; family Ruminococcaceae; genus Porcipelethomonas. The sequence goes on along the minus strand of CACZQG010000003.1, from coordinate 518 downwards.
GCCTCAGCTCACAGCTTACTTCTGCATTGAAGACTATGGAAGGTCAGATCCAGCTTCTGGATAAAACAGCAAAGCTTAAATTCAGCTTCCTTAGTGATAAGGATCAGGAGACTCCATTACTTGTAATCGAGAATGGTGAAATAACCTACGATATAACCAACGAATAATACAGGTTTTTAGTAATTAATATCACAGACCGGGATCAGATTCTTTCTTAGTTGATCCCGGTTTTTTATTTTCTAATCCTGTCGCAGATCTTAGTGTGGGATCGATCTTCAACTGAAATCTGAAGCAGCAAAGCATGATTTTGTGAGCTTATCATGCCCGATTACAATTCAAGGCAATACCACCCTGGAACCTTGAAACTATTCACAAATAAAGGCAACACCGCACAAAGATTGTGCGTCAGATTGACCGTCAGATTTTTCGTTTGATTGTACAAAATCGATGCAGGCATACTGGCGTACCCCAAGGGCATTTGTGTTTCAATCCAAATACCTAAACGCACTTGTTTTTCA
>CACZQG010000002.1 GCA_902783235.1 uncultured Ruminococcus sp. | reverse complement strand
TTATGGTTTGACAGCTTTGCTGTCTGCACCGGGGATTTCGCTCATTGCGATGAGCGACCGAGGCTCTGCCTCTGGACACCGCAAGCATTTGAAAAGGCTTGACCTAAACTTTTGTATTTAAGTAATTCATAGTTTATTACAAATTGCTTACTAAAATTGATTTCCATGTGAAAGAAAATCTCGGCTTCTTATGCTGTCTCTGCGTATAAAAAAAGCAAACGCCGTTTCGGGACGTTTGCTTTGATCCTATCGCTGTGCTGACTCTTTAACAGCTTAATTTTTGATGCTGTGCATGGGTGCAGGTATCCTGCCGCCTCTGTTTATAAATTTAGCAGGTGACTTTCTGTTGATATTCATTACCGGACCACTGCCCAGCAGTCCGCCGAATTCCAGAGTTTCGCCTACGTTCTTGCCGATGGCGGGGATAAGTCTTACAGCGGTGGTCTTATTGTTTACCATGCCTATAGCTGCTTCATCTGCAATTATGGCAGAAATAGTTTCGGGGGTTATATCACCGGGAACGACGATCATGTCAAGTCCGACCGAGCAAACTGCTGTCATAGCTTCCAGCTTTTCAAGATGGAGAGTTCCGTTATTTACAGCATCTATCATACCTGCGTCCTCAGAAACAGGGATAAATGCGCCGGAAAGACCGCCTACATTTGATGAAGCCATAACGCCGCCCTTCTTTACTGCGTCATTTAAAAGTGCCAGGGCAGCAGTAGTGCCGTGAGTTCCGCAGCATTCAAGACCGATACCCTCTAAAATATGAGCAACACTGTCGCCTACTGCCGGTGTAGGAGCCAGTGACAGGTCAACTATACCAAAAGGCACGCCCAGCATTTCGGATGCCTTGGAGCCTACCAGCTGACCCATTCGTGTTACCTTGAAGGCGGTCTTTTTGATTATGTCGGCTATTTCGTTTATGGAAGCATCAGGGTATTTTTCAATGGCTGCTCTTACGACTCCGGGACCTGATACACCTACATTTATTACACAGTCAGGTTCACCGGGGCCATGGAATGCACCTGCCATAAAGGGATTATCTTCAGGAGCATTGCAGAATACCACCAGCTTTGCGGGACCTATGCACTGCTGATCCCTGGTCACTTCCGCAGACTGTTTTATTATTTTACCCATAAGAGCCACTGCGTCCATATTAATGCCGCTTTTGCTTGAACCTACATTTACAGAGGAGCATATGTTGGATGTCTCGGCAAGTGCCTGGGGGATAGAATTGATGAGATCTATATCTCCGGCACTGAATCCCTTTTGCACCAGTGCTGAGTAGCCGCCAATGAAGTTTACTCCGCAGGTGTCTGCTGCACGCTGTAAGGTCCTGGCAAATTTTACAGGCTCCCGTTTTTCACAGGCAGCGCATATCATGGCGATGGGGGTAACGGAGATACGCTTGTGGATAATTGGGATGCCGTATTCCTTTTCTATCCTTTCCCCTGTGGCAACAAGGTCTTTTGCCCTGGTGGTTATTTTGTTGTATACCTTTTCACAGGCTTTGTCAATATCACTGTCGATACAGTCAAGGAGTGAGATTCCCATGGTTATTGTCCTGATATCAAGGCACTCATCCTGTATCATTCTGATAGTTTCCAGTATATCTTTAGCATTTATCATTATGTAACTTCTCCTTAAATATCATCAGATGCGATGCATAGAATTGAATATATCCTGATGCATGGTATGGATGGAAAGACCCAGCTGCTTGCCCAGCTCGTCAAGCTTTTCGCCCAGTACTACAAAGTCTGCATTCATTTTTGATATGTCTATCATCATTATCATGGCAAACATATCCTGCAATACGCTCTGTGTTACCTCTGTTACATTTGCGTTGTACTGTGCACATACACTGCTTACCTTGGCAAGAATGCCTACGTTGTCCTTTCCTATTACAGTAACGACTGCTTTCATACGATCTACCTCCGTTTAAGTTTTAAAATACTATTATATTATACCATAGTTTTTGAAAAAAGAAAAGTCCCCGAAGGGACTTTTGAGAAATATTTTATTTAATGGGGTGGCATCAGGTATTATTCCTGTATCGATTCCATTAA
>CACZQG010000001.1 GCA_902783235.1 uncultured Ruminococcus sp. | reverse complement strand
TAAACGTCAAAGCCGTTTTCGGCAAGATACAGCATCGGGAAGAATAATTCCTCATAGTAGCTGTCATTGCCGCCATGCAGCAGGACAACGCCCTTGCTTTCGCCTTTGGCTTTTGTCACCATAACAGGCAGATAGCCGCTGCCATACGGTACCTTATGGCGCTCAACGATGCCCTGATCGAAATAATCGCCGTAATAATCATAAAACAGTTCGCAGGCTTCCGTGTAACGCTGCTTTTTCTTCGGATCGGTGTCATAGATAAAGAACTCCGACATTCTCAGATATGCGATCTCGTTAGCAGTCCTACTATCGGCGTGTGCCTTTGCAGCAAGCTGTTCCATTGTGCGTACCCAATCCGAGCTTGTCTTTATCCTTTGTGATACAGCCATGACCTCATCCGCATCGCCGCCGTCCCACATGATAACACGGTTGAGCTGATAATTGAAATTCGCATCACTGTTCAGCTCGTATGTACCTGTTTTGAATACTATTTTTTGAGATATATCGTATTTTTTCATTGTAATCTGCTCCTTTTATCAAATTTGATTGAGTATTCCGATCACCCCGAACATTGAAAGTCCGAAGCTCGGCATGATGATTCCGGGAAGATCCTGAAATTTTACAGGATCAATTTTTCGGCAGGTCGTTCCAATAATAAGGAACACGATCGGATTCAGAAGCACGCATATTTTCGGTACATCCAGTGCGCCGTTCAGAATTGCAATTATCACAAGAACTGTCGGTACAAGCAGCGCAGCATAGCCTAAAAGAAATGTCGGCATGATCTGTTTGTATATTTTTTCGAGAATATCATCGGCTATTTGCAGATCACCATGTATCATTGCACCTTTATAAATAAGTGCCTGAAGGCAAAGAAAAGCATGAATGAAAATGCCAGCCATCGCACCGAAATATCCGAAGCCTATCGTCAAATAGCCGAGCGACGAATGTGTTTCAGCTATCTGCATACCGATAGAATAAAAGCCGAGCCCTACCAGCGCATCGCCTATCAGTGCAAGAGCGATAGACAAACCAAATCTCCAGTCAGCCATTTTTAGCCAGTTGCTGTCGATATTCTTAGAAGTTCCGAGCTTTTCGTTGCCTTTGCCTTTCAGATCAAAGAGAATATCTCCCGTGCAGCAAAGCAGACCTCCGATCAGTCCTAATGCCGAAAATAATAAATACATACTATTATCCTTTCGTTTTATCTTATTTTTCTCGCCACACAATGCAGACGGCAGAAACCTCGCTTTTCAAATGATTCCATGTGAAGTCCGGCATTATCACACAGCTTCCGGATATCCTCTCTGCCGTAGATGCGGACATCACCCTTGCCTGCAAGGTGTATCAGCGGCATTTCAATGGTATTGCAGAACCAGCGCACCGCCGCAGAGTTCATCGTCATATCACGCAGGATCAGCCTGCCGCCCGGACGGAGAACACGGTACACGCTGCTGAAGAAATCCTGGGGATTGGGATAATGATGAAAGCTCTCACAGCAGATCACCACATCAAAGGAATTCTCAGCGAAAGGCAGATTCTCGCAGTCGCCGACAACAAGTTCTACGCCCTTCAGATTCTTTCGCTTGGCAACCTCGATCATTTTCGGTGTCAGGTCAATGCCGGTATAATGCTTTTCAGGATATTTCTGATGCAGCAGCGTGAGCATCGGACCGGTTCCGCAGCCGCAGTCCAGAAGATCGGTAAACGGCTCTTTTTCAAGCTCTGCCAGCACATCGGGATAGTCCTTCTTGCACATATTGTACACACCTGCATTGTCCGATTCATAGATCTCGGCAGCTTTCGTGAACTCTTTCACTGACAAGTCTTTATATTCTTTTGCAGTCATTTGTATACCTCCTAAAATCTTATGCTGCTTACCATACATGGTCGTTCTCAGCATAATTCTTCACCTCGCTATGACAAGCAGCATTGCCGCATATACAATAAAACCAGTCCCCATGAATCCGATCATCGGCAGCTTAGGAAATGCTTTTTTGACTGCAAGCATAGCGATCATCAGGAATATGGGATTGAATATGATCCACAGTCTTGATACAGGCAGAATGCCCTGCCATATCGCCGCAGAGATCAGAAAAGCAGGGATCATGATCAGCGTAACGCTGCATACAAGTACAGGTAAAATGGTGAGCTTATCAGTTTCATGCAGAGCGTTTTCTGCGGATCTTAATGATGTCTCCTGAAAGATGTGCTTGTATACAAGCGGCTTGATACAGAAGACTGCGTGTGTGATAAGACCTGTGTAGCATCCGAGAAATGTGCAGATTTTCAGGATACTGCATATCGTATCATTTTCCTTTCCGATCATTTCAGCGAGCCGCCATATAACAAGATAGCAGCCGGGCTGACCGAGAAATGAAAGCAGAAACGACAGATAGAATCTCTTGGATGAAGCGGTCTGCCAGCCTGTCTGAATATCTTTGCGCTGACCGATCTTTTTATTATTTTCGTCAATGAAATACGCAAGCGGCGTATCTGCAAGCGCACAAAGAAAGCCGCTTATGATGCCGAATATTCCGATCACAGTATCCATATTTTATCCTCCGTCTTTTATATAAGTACCGCAAGTGCAAGAAACATTGCTGCATTGACAATATTTCCGCTTCCTGCGACCTTGAACGGTGATATGATTAGGAACAGCGGCAATGTGTTAAAGATACACGCCCATTTCGGCAAAGTGGTCGTACCTGTAAAAACTGCAATGAAAAATGCGACCGAAAAGATAAGCAGTCCGGTATAGCATACGATCATTGTTGCTGATGTTTTCTTAAAAAAATCAAGTACGGCTTTTCTTGCATCATCGGTTCGTCCGAGCTTAATATAAAGCCATTCCACCAGACCGCATATCACATGATGCGGTATCACACAAGT